>SBFV01000263.1 GCA_006227775.1 Gammaproteobacteria bacterium
CTGGTGAGCAGGGCGCTGCCGATCTTGACCACCCAGCGGCGGGTGGAGGGCAGATGGTCTCTTGTCATCATCGCGGTCAATAATCCTGTTTATGAAAGCGTATTCACCGCATCCCCGAGTCATCGGTCCGCCAGTCAGTCCAGAGGGTGCCAGTCCGCTTCGTCCGCCGCGATTGCTTCCTCGCTCCGCTCCGCCAGGCGCAGCGTTTCGAGCCGGTGCATCAGGGCCACCATCAGGGCGGGGGTGCCGGTACCGGTAAGGGCGGAGATGCCATAGACCGGGCCGGACCAGTCCAGTTCTTCCAGGAGGAGAGTCCGCTGCGCCTCGTAGTCCGCGGGTTCCAGCAGGTCGAGCTTGTTCAGTACCAGCCAGCGCTCCTTTTCCATCAGGCCCATGCCGTAGCGCGCCAACTCCCGCTCGATCTTGCGTACCTGGCCCACGGGGTCCTGGGTCTCGTCTAGGGGGGCGATATCCACCAGGTGGAGCAGCAGCCTGGTGCGCGCCAGGTGGCGCAGGAAACGCAGGCCCAGCCCGGCGCCCTCGGCGGCACCCTCGATGATACCGG
The DNA here is from genome assembly GCA_006227775.1 of Gammaproteobacteria bacterium. Taxonomy (GTDB): domain Bacteria; phylum Pseudomonadota; class Gammaproteobacteria; order Chromatiales; family Chromatiaceae; genus M0108. Next base: position 566 of record SBFV01000263.1, read on the forward strand.
GGATGTCGGCGATAACGAAGCTGTGGTCCCGGCTCAGTCGCACCACGCCTAGGTGGGGCTGGAGGGTGGTGAAGGGATAGTCCGCCACCCCTGGTGTCGCGCTGGAGACCTGCCGGATCAGGCTCGATTTGCCGGCATTGGGAAAGCCGAGGAGGCCGACATCGGCGAGGAGGATCAGTTCCAGACGTATTTCTCGGGTCTCCCCCGGCGTACCTGGGGTCCACTGCCGCGGGGTGCGGTTGACGCTGGACTTGAAGCGGGCGTTGCCGATGCCATGGAAACCACCCCGGGCCACGGTGAGACGCTGTCCCAATTGACACAGGTCGCCCAGTTGCTCGCCGCTCTCCTCGTCCCAGACCCGGGTGCCGACGGGGACGCGGATCACCAAGTCCTCCCCTTTGCGCCCCTTACGGTCCCGGCCCATGCCATTCTGGCCCCGCTCGGCGCGAAAGGTGCGCTGGAAGCGCAGATCCACCAGTGTATTCAGATTGTTGTCGGTGACGAGATGAACGCTGCCACCATCGCCTCCGTCACCGCCATTGGGCCCACCCTTGGGGATGAACTTCTCGCGCCGGAAGCTGACGCAGCCGTCACCGCCGTCCCCGGCCTGGACGCGGATGCGAACCTCGTCTACGAACTGCATGGGTGGAATGGCCTGAGTTCAAGGGGGGGCGATGAACCGGAGGGGACCAGAAACGCAAAAGCCCCGCCGACTGGCGAGGCTTCGTCCAGGCCGCCGGATTGGTAGGGTCTCAGAGGGCGTCGACCATCACATATTTGCGATTATCGGGACCCTTGACCTGGTACCGCACCACCCCGTCCTTCAGGGCGAAGAGGGTGTGGTCCCGACCACAACCAACGTTGTCGCCGTTGCGGATACGGGTGCCACGCTGGCGAATGATGATGCTCCCGGCGGTGATGCGCTGGCCGCCAAAGACCTTGACGCCCAGGCGTTTGGATTCCGAGTCGCGTCCGTTGCGCGAACTGCCGCCTGCCTTTTTGTGTGCCATACTATTCTCCTTCTCAGCCCGCGCTGATGCCGGTAACGGTCAGTTCCGTATAGGACTGGCGATGACCTGCCCGTTTGAGGTGATGCTTGCGTCGACGGAACTTGACGATTCTGACCTTTTCGCCGCGACCATGGCCGGTAACCCTCGCCGCGACCTTGCCGCCTTCCAGGTAGGGCTTGCCGACCTTGACCTGGTCGCCATCGGCGACCATCAGCACCTTGTCGAGTTCGATATCGGCGCCGGCCTCGACCGCCAGCTTTTCGACCCTCAGGGTGTCGCCCTCGGCGACCCGGTACTGCTTGCCACCGGTTTGAATGACCGCGTACATGAATGTGCCCTTCCCAGCGAAAACGTTTGTCCGCCTCCCGCGAGATGGGAGACTAACCAAAGACGGCGGATAATAACGACTAGGCCGCCCTCTCGTCAAACCGCCCGAAGGTTAATCAGGTGGTGGTCGGAGGTTGGTGGTTAGTGACTAGTGGATGCTGGCGCGGAACCCATGGACCCAGCGCCGTCCGTGGCCCTGATCGTTGACAGTCAAGGCGCAAATCCCTAGCATTCACCTAGTCTTTTCTCGCCATACCTAACGGTTGGTCTTCCCGGCTACGTTTACGGCTAATTTCTTTACAGCTTCCGACTTCGTCGCATCATGTCCCTCAGTGAAATACGGGCCCCCGTTGTCGAGGATTTGCGGGCGGTGGATGACCTCATCCTGCGCCGCCTCCAGTCCGACGTGGTCCTGATCAACCAGATCGGTCACTACATCGTCAACAGCGGCGGCAAGCGCCTGCGTCCCCTGGGCGTGCTCCTGAGTGCTCGCGCCTGCGGCTATCGCGGTGGTCGGCATGTGGACCTGGCCGCGGTGATCGAGTTCATCCATACGGCCACCCTGCTCCACGATGACGTGGTGGATGGTTCCGAGCAACGCCGCCACCGCGAGACCGCCAATGCCGTCTGGGGCAATGCCGCCAGCGTCCTGGTGGGGGATTTCCTTTATTCCCGCTCCTTTGAGATGATGGTCGAGGTGGGCAGCATGCCCGTCATGGACATCCTCTCCCACGCCACCAACCGCATCTCCGAGGGCGAGGTCCTCCAACTGCTCAACTGCAATGATCCCACCACCACCGAGGCGCGCTACATGGAGGTCATCGAGCGCAAGACGGCGACCCTCTTCGAGGCGGGCACCCGGATCGGTGCCGTCCTCAGCGAATCCTCCACCGCCATTGAGCGGCAACTCGCCGATTATGGCCGCTTCCTGGGTATCGCCTTCCAACTGGTCGACGATGCCCTCGACTATCGGGCCAAAGGCGAGGAGTTGGGCAAGAACCTGGGCGACGACCTGGCCGAGGGCAAGCCGACTCTGCCGCTTATCCGCGCCATGGAAGTTGGGACCTCCGCCCAGCGGGCCCTGCTGCGGGAGGTCATCGAGACCGGTGGACGCGAGCGCATCGCCGAAGTCGCCGCCGCCATTGATTCGACCTCTGCCATTGACTACACTACTTCGCTTGCGCGCCGTTATGCGGGGGATGCCAGGTTAGCCCTCTCCCCGCTTCCCGAATCGGCCGCGCGTCTCGCGCTGGAGAGGTTGGCGGATTTCGCCGTCGAACGCACCTACTAGCGCCCGCTTTCACGGGGTGTAGCTCAGCCTGGTAGAGCACTACGTTCGGGACGTAGGGGCCGGAGGTTCGAATCCTCTCACCCCGACCATTCCTCAATACTCCTTCTCGTAAGCGATGCCGGCGCGACTGCCGCTGGATGCGCCGATGTCCGTCTCCAGTTTCAGGTTGGGCGTGAGCTCGATGCGCATTACGCCTTGGGTCTCGCCAGCGCGGGTACCCTGACGGGCACCAAGGTAGACCCGTTCGGAGAGCTGTCGGCCCGCCTCGGCGGTGGTCCCCCCTTCCTGGTCGGTGCCGATGCTTAGGCGATCGAGCCCCAAGGCGGTACGGGCGCTCTCCAGCAGCCCGGGCCCCTTGGGACCGATGCCCGCCAGGCGCGCGGCCGCCAGGCCGACCTGCGCGGTCTGCCAGGGGGAGAGGCGGGTGCCGGCGACGCCGAACAGCAGCCGGGACAGGACCTCGTCCTGGGGCAGTTCTGGCTCGCCCCGTAATTCGATGCGCGGGGCCGAGGCGGTGCCCTTGACGCCGAGGATGGCGGTACTGCCCGCCGCCGTCACCCGGGCTTCCAGGTTAAGGGTGGGGTTCAGGCCGGTGGCGCCATCCAGGCCAATATGGCCTTGA
>SBFV01000091.1 GCA_006227775.1 Gammaproteobacteria bacterium
TCGAGGAGATCAAGCGGCGCGTCGCGGCGGAGGTGGCGCTGGAGCCGGGACAGACCATCGAGTACTCGGGCCAGTACGAGCACCAGCTGCGCGCGCGGCAGACCCTGTCCTACGTCTTCCCGGCGGTGCTGCTCATCATCTTCGCGACCCTGGTGGTGACCTTCCGCTCGGTCGGCGAGGCGGCGCACGTCATCCTGGCGGTCCCCTTCGCGCTCACCGGCGGCGTCCTGCTCCAGGCCTGGATGGGGTTCAACTTCAGCGTCGCCGTCTGGGTGGGCTACATCGCCCTGTTCGGCACCGCCATCCAGACCGGCGTCATCATGGTCACCTACCTGGAAGAGGCGGTGCAGACCAGACGCCAACGCCTGGGGCGGGAGCTGGACCGGGCGGAGCTGATCGCCGCCGTCAAGGCCGGCGCCCGGCTGCGCCTGCGCCCCAAGGTGATGACGGTCGCCACCACCCTGGCCTCCCTGACCCCCATCTTCTGGCTGGACCGCACCGGCGTGGAGATCATGCAACCCCTGGCCACGCCGGTGGTGGGGGGCATGCTCTCCAGCCTGGTGCATATCCTCATCGTCACGCCGGTGATCTTTGTCTGGCTCAGGGAAAAAAGCCTGGTCGCGGCGGCAGGTCACCGCTGACCATCGATCAGGTCGGTCTGAGCAGCGGGACCCTCAGTCCACCGCCTTGGATCGCCGATCCTACCCAACCCCCATGGCCGACCAACACAGAGGTACTCACCAGCGTCGGAAGGGGTGGCGCTTGAAATCCGCGGCCAAAGGGCCAGTATCTGATCTAATGACCGACCGCCTCGGTGCCTACCCGCGCGGGTCGGTCGCAATTACCCCATAACTTAGCCGATCAAGAGGACGACGAGATGCTTACCGCGACCATGGCGACCAAGCTGAACGATCAGATCAATCGCGAATTCTTTTCCGCCTATCTGTACCTCGCCCTGTCCACCGAGGCCGAGGAGAGCAATCTGCGTGGCACCGCCAGTTGGTTTCTGGCCAAGCACGGCGAGGAGATGGCCCACGCCATGAAGATGGTGCGCTACCTGCTGGACCAGGGTGCCAGCGTCAAGTTGGAGGCCATCGAGGCGCCCCCGTCCAAGGCCGGCGCCATTCTGGCGATGTTCGAGCGCACCCTCGAACATGAGCGGATGGTGACCGCCTCCATCAACGATCTGGTGGACCATGCGCTCACGGCAAAGGATCATGCGACCAACATCTTCCTGCATTGGTTCGTCACCGAGCAGATCGAGGAGGAGGCGACGGTCAATGACATCCTGGGTCGCCTGCGTCTCTTCGGCGACAAGGGGGAGGGACTCCTGATGATTGACAACGAGTTGGGCGCCGCCGCCAAGGTCATGGCTCAGGCCCTGGCCCAGGCGAGCGCGGCCGCGACGGCTTGACGGGTGCCAATAGCGCCATTTCAGCGACCAGGCTGACGCCACGACCAAGAAATCGTCCCTTTTCGAGTTCCCGATTTGTCCCCGGGGGAGTTGCGTGCCGGCTAACTCAAAGGCCCGGCATGACGGTCAGTAGGTGTTCAATGAAGATCCCGAAGCTCCCTTTGGCGCTCTATGGCCTGTCCGTTCTGCTTGTCGCGCTGGTCTGGTGGGCCTTGGGGCGCCCGGTGCCCATGCCGGCCCTGGCCGGGGACAAGGTATCCCTGCCTTGTCTGTCCTACGCCCCTTTCCGTGGCGATCAGAGTCCCCTGGTGGGCAACGTCCAGATCGAGCGGGCGCAGATCGCGGATGACCTGGCTCACCTGGCGACCCGGACCGCCTGCATCCGCACCTATGGCGTCAATCACGGCACCCATGTCGTCCCCGAGCTGGCCAAGGAGGCGGGGCTGAAGGTGATGCTGGGGATCTGGCTGGGGGCGGACCCCGCCAGCAATCGCGCCCAGATCGCGACCGCCATCGATCTGGCGCGCCGCTATCCCGAGGTCCTGTCCGCGGTGGTGGTCGGCAACGAGGTGCTGCTCCGGGGCGAGATGACCCCGCCGGCCCTCGGGGCCGCCATCCGCGAGGTCAAGGCGGCGGTCTCGGTACCGGTGACCTACGCCGATGTCCCGGAGTTCTGGCTGCGCCACCCCGAACTGGCGGAGGCCGTCGATTTCATCACCATCCATCTGCTGCCCTACTGGGAGGACTTCCCGACGCCGGTGGCGGCGGCGGTCGCCCATGCCGAGGCGAGCCGCGGGAAGATCCTCGCGGCCTTCCCCGGCAAGCGGGTCTTCGTCGGCGAGATCGGCTGGCCCAGCGCGGGGCGGATGCGCGAAGGCGCCTTGCCGTCACGGGTCAACCAGGCGCGCTTTTTCCACGAGGTCATGGCCCTGGCGGAACGGGAACGGTTCGGCGTCAATCTGATCGAGGCCTTCGACCAGCCGTGGAAGCGCCAGCGGGAGGGCACCGTCGGCGGCTATTGGGGCCTGTTCGACGCCGTGGCGCGGGAGGCGAAGTTCGCCTGGGGCCAGCCGGTCTCCAATCACCCCTTCTGGGCCTGGCAGGCCGGGCTCGGGGTTGTGCTGACGACCCTGATCTTCCTGGCCGCGGCCTGGTCGGCCCGGGGCTCAGGCGAAGATAAGGGAAAGGCCTGGCTCGGGGTCGCGGCCATCGCCCTGGTGTCGGGCAGCGCCATCGGCTGGGCGGTGGAGGCCATGTGGGTGGAGAGTCTGGGCCTGGCGGGCTGGCTGCGCTCGGCGGGCTGGGTGGGGGTGGCGGCCCTGGCGCCGGTCGCGGGGGCGGCCTTGCTCCTGGCCGGTCGGGGGGTACCGCCCCTCTACCGGGTGCTGGGCCCCATGGCCGCCTGGCCCCGGGACCGCCGCGTCCTGGTCTCGGGCCTGATCCTGGCTGGGCTGCTGGTGCTGGCGATCCAGACCGCGCTGATGCTGGTCTTCGACCCGCGCTACGTCGATTTCCCCTTCGCCGGGCTGATCGGGGCGCTCATGCCCTTCGTGATCCTGGCGCTCATGCCCAACCAGGGGATCGTTGCCGGCGGCCAGAGTCCTCGACCTGGGTCGGCAGCCGGCGAACAGCCGGCATCAACGGGCAGCACGGCGGGGGTTGGTGGATTGGGTTCCATCAGGACCCCGGCCGAGACGGCCAAGATAGGAGAATCGGCATCGATCAGGCCCCCGGCGGAGAAGACCGCCGCCGTCATCCTCGCCCTGTCAGCGGTCTATATCGTCCTCGCCGAGGGGATGGCCAACTGGCAGGCCCTGAGCTTTAGCGGGGCCCTGGGCGTCCTCGCCCTGACCTTGATCCGCGGGCGGGCCGAGCCAGACTGATGACCAGCAGCCCCGCCGCCAGACCGGCCAGGGCGCCGTTCTGCATCACCAGGCCGAAGCCGGCGGCGGCCAGGGCGAGGGCGAAAAGGATAAGCGAGGGCCACAGCAGGTGCAGCAGGGCGGCACCGAGGGCCACCGCGCCGAAGACGCCCTCGTTGAACAGCCGCATGCCAAGACGCAGGCTGGCGCACAGCCAGGTATCCAGCCCCGCCTGACAGGCGAGAAAGACCGGGGTGTTCTCGATGACCCGAAAGCGCAGGAAGTAGGCATAGAAGACCGCGCCCATGCCGATGGCGATGAGCCAGTTCATCTGACGGGCCGTGGGCAGAAAACAGGGTTTCATGGCGATAACTCCATCAAGCTGAAAAGCCGATCCGAAAACCCCGACCGCATGTTCGCCGCGAAGGGGTCGTCACTCCCCAAGCCGAGGATGCAGGATCACGTCGCGACCCGAGATCTCCTCGCCAAGGACCCTGAACCAGGGCTCCACCAACTTCATCATCCAGGCCAGGGAC
>SBFV01000398.1 GCA_006227775.1 Gammaproteobacteria bacterium
CCGCGCTCCCGCCTGCAGGGCCTGGGCGACGTAACCATCCTGGACGTAGCCACTGAGGAAAAAGATCGCGGTGTCGGGGGACTCATCCCGGACGCGCCGCGCCAGCTCGAACGGCGACAGACCGGGCATGTCGATGTCGAGGAGGATCAGATCCGGCCGGAGCCGCAGGGCCAGGTCCAAGCCCTGAGCGGAGTCCTCGGCCGTCCCCACCACGTCCAGGTCGGCTTCCTGCGCCAGGCGCCAACCGAGGATTTCGCGCACCAGGGCCTGATCATCGACGATCAGCAGGCGGGATTTCGTCTCCGTCATGTCGCCCCCGGGGCGTCCCCTGGCGCCAGCCAGGGGGCGGTGGCGAGGCACAGGGCGTGCAGTTGGCGGTCCAGCTCGGCCAAGGCCGCTTCAAGATCGCTCTCCCCAGCCGCGATGGCGGTTTCCAATTGCCTGGCCAGGGCCATGATGGCCATGGCCCCCAGGGAACCGGCGTTGCCGCCGAGGTTGTGCAGCCGCCGCGCGGCGGCCTTCCCGTCACCTTGGGCCAGTTCTTGCCGGACTCGCCCGACCAGGCCATCGCTCTGCGCGGAGAAGATACCCAGCAGCCGCAGGAACAGGGCCCGATTGCCGCACAGGATTTCCGTCGCCTGCTCCCGGTCGATCCCCGGGATGGTGGGGAAGGCCTCGGCCGGGGGGCCGGCCCGCCCTTCGGCGGCAACGGCGCGGCGAATCATGGCCATCATCGCCTCCAGCCGCACGGGCTTGGTCAGGACGTCGTTCATTCCCGCCGCCAGGGCCTGCTGCCGCTGGGCGGGCAATACCCCGGCGGTGAGGGCGATGATGGGCAGGTCGGTGAGACCCAGCTCGGTCCGGATAGAGCGGGTGGCGGCGAGGCCATCCAGGTCCGGCATCTGCACGTCCATCAGGACGGCGTCATAGGCGCGGGGGGTCTGGCGCAACAGCGCCAGCGTCTGGCGGCCATCCCCGGCCAGGGTGACGGTGACGCCATCCTGCTCCAGGGCTTGCTTGATGATCTCCCGGTTGATCTCGCTGTCGTCCACGACCAGGACCCGGAGACCCGCCAGGCCCGACGGCCGGTGGGGGGGGGCGGCCAGGGTGGCGACTGACGGCGGGTCGCACCGCTGGAGGGGCAGTTCAAACCAGAAGGTGCTGCCCTGGCCCGGCTGGCTCTCGACCCCGATCCGTCCCCCCATCAGCTCCACCAGGCGCTTGCTGATGGGCAGGCCCAGGCCGCTACCGCCGTAGCGGCGGTTGAGGTGGTCCCCCTCCTGGAAGAAGAGGGTAAACAATTTGGCCAGGCTCGCGGGGGCGATGCCGATGCCGGTATCGCGGATGTCAAAACGCACCGCCACCTGCGCCTGCTCCCGGGCGCGGCCGTGCAGCCGTACCCGGACCTGGCCCTGGTCGGTGAACTTGATGGCGTTGCCGATCAGGTTGATCAGGATCTGCTCCAGGCGCTGGGCGTCGACCTCCACCCAGCCCAGGTGGCGGCCGCCGGACCCGTCGATGCGCAAGCGGAGCCCCTTCGCCGTGGCCAGAGGCTCCAGGAGACCTTGCACCTTGTCCAGCAGGGCCGCCAGGTCGCAGGGGTGGGGGGCGATGAGGAGCTGGCCGGCCTCGATCCTGGCGAGATCCAGGATGTCGTTGAGGAGGAAGAGCAGGGTTTCGCCCGCGCCCTCGATGCGGTGCACCATGCCCCGCTGGCGTTCGTCCAGGGGTTCCCGGGCCAGCAACTGGGCCAGGCCGAGTATGGCGTTGAGCGGGGTGCGGATCTCGTGGCTCATCTGGGCCAGGAACTCGCTCTTGGCGGCGTTGGCGGCGTTGGCCTCGGCGGTGCGGGCGGCCACCTCGCGCTCCAGGTGGTCGTTGAGTTCCCGGAAGCGCCGTTCGCTGGCCCGAAGCTGGTCTTCGGTTCGCTGCCGCTCGTCAATCTCGGCGGCCAACTGGGCGGTCCTTTCCGCCACCCGCTGTTCCAGGAGATCATTCAGGTGCTGGATGTTCGCTTCGGCCCTTTTCCTGTCGTCGATATTGCGCGTGACGCCCAGGATTTCCTTGAACTGGCCGTCCATGCCGATCAGGGGCGAGGCCAGGACGTCGGTCCAGACCAGGCTGCCGTCCCGGCAGGTCTGCGCCAGCTCGAGATGGACCGCTGCTAACGGCTCCCCCCGCCGCAGCCGGTCCATGAAGTCGTGGAACCGCGCCTGGACCAGGGCCAGGGACTCGGGCGGGAAGATCTCGGCCCAGGACTGCCGCATGACCTCCGCCACGCTGAACCCCCGCAGTTTGACCACGGAGGGGCTGACATAGGTGAACTGGCCATCGAGCCCCATGGTCCAGATAACGTCATCCGCGCTCTCGGCAATCAGCCGGTGCCGCTCTTCGCTGAGGCGGAGTTGCTCTTCCGCCTGGCGCCGGGCCTGGCTTTGGAAATGGAGGTGAAGGTGCTGACCGATGCGGGCGCGGAGTTCGGCGGGATGGACCGGCAAGTTGATGAAGTCATTGCATCCCGCCATGAAGGCCCGGACGGCGAGCCGCGGGTGGCACTCGGTCGTCAGGCACAGGATCGGCAGGTCCAGGTGGGCGAAGAATTCCCGCAAGACGCGACAGGTGTCAACGATCTCCCGCTCCCGCGTTGGCACCTCCGGCGAGAGAATGATCAGGTTCACGTCTAGGTGCGTCAGCAGGTCCATCGCCTGGGCGGCCGAGGTCACGGCATGGATTTCGGCCTTGCCTTCCAGAACCTCGCGCAAAAAGGGGTACGCGGTGGGCTGGGAGGCAATGAGTAACAGATGAGGAAAGGTCTGCGGGGGCCAATACATGAGGGCCGGCGGTGGAGCCGTTGCGCCATCGGTTGCCGCGTCCACGGCAGGGCCGCCGTTAGCGGGATCGTCTTCTGGCAGGGACGGGGTGGAGGCGATGTTCATCAAACCAACATTACTGGCTCCGATAGTGATCGGCATTGTCCCGGGTGACGATGCCAATGCCGGTATCCAGGTCCTTGAGCATGGGTGCGCCCAGCTTGGCCTGCCAGAGGGTGATGATCGCCCAGTAGCCCTGGGTGCGGGGCTTGGTGGCGTAGGAGGAGTCGACGACGCCCGCGCGGATGAGCTGGATGGTCTCCGGCAGGTCATCCAGGCCGACATTGTAGACCTTGCCGGTGAGGTTGGCCGCCTGGATCGCCCGGCCGATGCCGATCACCCCGCCGGCGTCGCAGGACACCCAGCCGCGCAACTGGGGATGCGCCGCCATGATGGCCTTGGCCTGCTCCTGGGCCCTGTCGATATCGTCGTTGTCGATGCCCTTGGCCACCAGTTTGATGCCGGGATGCTCCTGGAAGAGGCGCTCATGGCATTCGGCGCGAATCCGGTGGTTCACGGCGGTGGGGACGCCCAGCATGATGGCCACTTCGCCCTCGCCCCCCAACAAGGTCACCAGGCGCGAGGCCGCCAGCCGGGCCTGCTCGCAGAAGTCGTTGCCGACGTAGGGCACGTCCATCCCCGCCGGCGGCTCGGAGTCGAAGAGGACCAGGGGGATGCCCTGCCGGCGGGCCTGCGCCAGGCCGGACTGCTCGACCCGGTCGTCCAGCAGATCCATCGCGATCCCATCGGGATTGGACGCCGTCGCCTGCTCCAGCAGGCGCATCTGCTCGGCCAGCTCCGCCTTGTGGGGGGGCTGATAGTCCAGGATCACCCGCCTGCCGGTTTGTTGCTCGATCATCCGGGCCGCTTGCCTGGCCCCGTCATGCACCAGCTCGAACCAGGGATGGACGACCTTGGGGATGATGACGAAGCGATAGGAG
>SBFV01000167.1 GCA_006227775.1 Gammaproteobacteria bacterium
TGGAGATAGGAGGCCAGGAGCGACCCCAGGCGATAAGCCGGCTCCCCCTGGCGGCCCCGGCGGGGGCGGCTCCAGGCGATGGGTTCCAGGGGCGTTTCCAGCCGTGAATAGTGGAAGCCGTGGCCGCGCAGGGTGCCCTCGGGGAGATCGATCTCGTGCATGCCCAGGTTGGCAAGCCGGTCGCCCATCAGGCCCCGGCCCGGCAGCAGGCCGGCCAGGTTGGCGGTGCGGCCCCACTGGTCCGTCAGGGATTCCAGCAGGTAGAGCATGCCGCCGCACTCGGCCAGGATGGGTTTGTCCGCGGCATGATGGGCGCGCACCGCCGCCTGCAGGGCCTGGTTGGCGGCGAGTCGCTCCAGGTGCAGCTCCGGATAGCCACCGGGGAGATAGAGGGCGTCGGCGGGCGGCAACTCCGGGTCGGCGAGGGGGGAAAAGAAGGCCAGTTCGGCGCCCAGGGCACTGAGCAGTTCCAGATTGGCGCGGTAGAGAAAGGCAAAGGCGGCATCGCGGGCCACGGCAATGCGCACCCCCGTGAGGGGCTGGGGCTGAGCGATGGCCTTTCGCTCAGTTAGCTCATCCCCCTCTCCCCAGCCCTCCCCCGCCGGGGGGGAGGGAGCATCAGGATCCGGCCCGGAGCCCAACTCCCTCTCCCCTCGTGGGAGGGGGAGGGGGGGAGGGGGATGGGCATCTGCCCGGGAAGAACGTAAAGTCTCCGGAGTGGGAGCCGGGCGGAAGGTGACGGCCGCGGGCAAGGCCAGGTCCGTCAGGCGCAGCGCCGCCGCCGCCTGGTCCAGGCGCGCCTCCAGGTCGGCGATCTCCGCGGCCTGTACCAGTCCCAGGTGGCGGGCGGGCAGGGCGATGTCCGCATCCCGGGGCAGCCAGCCCAGGCAGGGCAGGCCGGGAGGCAGGGCGTCCGCCAGCATCTGGTAGTGCCGCTCGCCGGCAAGACGGTTGGCGAAGGCGCCGGCGAAGGGCAGGCCCGGGCGGTAGCTGGCCAGGCCGAGCGCCAGGGCGCCGAAGGTCTGGGCCATGTGGGAGCCGTCGATCACCGCCATGACAGGGATGCCGAAGAGAGACGCCAGGTCGGCGCTGGAGCAGTCACCGTCGAAGAGCCCCATGACCCCCTCGACGAGGATGAGGTCGGCCTCGCCCGCCGCCTGGTAGAGGAGCTGGCGGCAATGGGCCTCACCCCCCATCCAGAGGTCGAGCTGATAGACCGGCGCCCCGGAGGCCCCTTCCAGGATCAGGGGATCGAGAAAGTCCGGCCCGGTCTTGAAAACCCGCACCCGCCGGCCCTGGTCCCGGTGACGTCGGGCCAGGGCCGCCGTAACCGTGGTCTTGCCCTGGCCGGAGGCCGGGGCGGCGATAAAGAGGGCCGGGCAGGGGCGCCCGGTCACAGGTCGATCCCCGGCTGGGCCCTTACCCCGGCGCGGAAGGCGTGCTTGACGTCGGCCATGTCCGTGACGGTGTCGGCGGCCAGGCACAGGGCCTCCGGAGCGGCGCGGCCGGTGATCACCACGTGCTGACCAGGGGGGCGTGCCGCCAGGTCGGCCAGAACCTCATCCAGATCGAGCCAGCCGTAGTTGAGGGGATAGGTCAACTCATCCAGGATCACCAGGGCCAGGGCTGGATCACGGAGCATCGCCCGCGCCTGGGCCCAGCCCCGTTGGGCGGTGGCGGCGTCCCGGGCGCGGTCCTGGGTCTCCCAGGTGAAGCCCTGGCCCAGCACCAGCCAGGTCACCCCCGGCTGGCGGCGGAAGAAGGCCTCTTCCCCGGTGTCCGTCTTGCCCTTGATGAACTGGGCCACGCCGACCTTGAGGCCATGGCCCAGGGCCCGCGCCGCCATGCCAAAGGCCGAGCTGGATTTGCCCTTGCCGTTGCCGGTGAGGATCAGCAACAGGCCCTGGTCCCGGTCGGCACGGGCGATGGCGGCGTCGACGACCTGCTTCTTGCGCCGCATGCGTTCCCGATGGCGCTGGTCGGGATCCTGACCGGGGTTCGAGGTCATGACTACCCGAAAGCCAGCCGGGGGGAGAGTGCGGGAGCCAGGGCCGTGGCGGGGGGATTGCCAGCCACGGGGGTGCGCGGGTATGCGCTCAGGATGTGATTCACGACATGTTCCAGTAGCGCGCCACCCGCGCGCCCGACGGCCTGACAAAGGCGGGACGCCGCAGCAGGGGACCGCGCAAACCATCCAGGGGGATGGGCGGGAGGCTGGACGTCGCCGCGTTGGATTTCAGGCCGGTCTCCGGGCTCGCGAGGGGTCCCTGGGACCGGCTGGACCGCCTTCCCACGTCGAAACGCAGTGGCCTGTTGATCCAGCTTGACTCGCCTACCGTTGCGGGGGCAGCGCCGGCCTGGGCCCCGGCTGGCAGCGCCAGGGAGGTCACCGGCTTCCCGTTTCACCCCTCGGGCCTGGGCCTTCGGGACACCTGAAACGCCAACTATGCTAACGGCTCAACTGGCGGCAGACAACTGGCGGATTCCTGGAGAATGAAACCTCACTCGACCTGCGCAGGGGAACGCGGAATCAGTCCCCATTTGCCCCCGCCCCCAGGCGGTGGCAAGGCAGGGTCGGCTGGATGTTCTATAGTTGAATAGGCAGCCGCTCCCCAACCCTCAGGCACTGGAAAGGCAGGGTCGGGCCTTGATGGATTCGGGTCCTGCCCGGCAGCCGGCGCCATGAGGTCTCGATGCCATCCGCAAACAGTGCCCTTGAGGAACAGGCCCATGAACTGGCGCACCTCCCACGTCCTTTCCGTCCTGCTCCTGGTCACCGCCATGAGTGGTCAGGCCTGGGAGACGGACACCTTCGTCGTTACTGACCTGACGGGCCATCTGTCAACAAAGCGTCAGGAGACCCTGACCAGGCAGGCCCAGGCCCTATTAGACCAGGTGCTTCGCTTTTATCAGGAGCCAGCGAGAGGGGGGCAAATGGGCAAGATTCATCTGGAGTTTGACCGGCCCCGCGAGGGTATCTACGCCACGGTTTTCCTCATGGAAGCCCAGGACAAAGGCAAGGCCCGGGTCGTGCGGGTTTTCGGCGCCGAACAGGAACCACAGCAGGTCGCCCACAAGCTCACCCACGCCAGCTTCCCCAGTCCCGATAAGCTCATCCGCAACATGATGGGGATTCCAATGGAAATGCGCTTTGGCAATCCGCTCAGCTTTCCCATGTGTGGCTACCGTGCCGCGGACTGGGTGGTCGCCTTTCGTCAGAAAAATGCCTATATCCCCCTGGCGGAATTAGGCCCCCATCACGAGCAGTGGGGGATGACGACGGAGAATGGGGTACCGGTCACCCGCAATCGCGCCAGGCAACACATTATGTATGCCGAGTCGGCGGCTTTTGGTGATTACCTGTTACAGACCTTTGGCCCGGAGCGGATGAAGCGTTTCTGGCAATTGTCCAAGGGCGGTAAGCGGCCCTGGGAAGAAGTCTTCGGTTCGTCCTTGCCACGACTGGAAACGGCCTGGCTACGGGATCTGGGCACCGGGCATGGGGACGAGAAAACGGTCAAGTTGTTGCTGGACCTGTTCAACCGCAATCCTCGTGATGCCTGTACGCAGGCACAGATGAAAGCGGGCAGACACTGAGGGGGTGATGGCAGATCGGTTGGGTTATATCCCTGTCACGGGACTGCCCGATCGCCCGCCGGCCGCACTCGGGATGGGGCGGGGAATTGAATGCGGGGGATAAGACCGCCGGCGCGATGCCGGCGGTCCTGACCGGGTCTTAGCCCGCGAGGCCGTTGAAGATGCGGTCGCGGATCTCCTCGACACTGCCAATGCCCTGGACCTTGACGTACTT
>SBFV01000261.1 GCA_006227775.1 Gammaproteobacteria bacterium
ATACCTCCCCCTTGGCTTGACCACCGCCTCCCCGCGATCGACACGCCCTCCGACCCTCCCCGTTCAGACGAAAGACGAGGTAGCCGAGGTATATAATGCCCACCCATGGACATCCTGAATGACATCCAACTCCTGGCGATCCTGATCCTGCCCGTGCTGTTCGCCATTACCGTCCACGAGGCCGCCCACGGCTGGGCCGCCGGTCACCTGGGCGACCGTACGGCGCGCATGCTGGGGCGGGTGACGCTCAACCCCCTGAAGCACATCGATCCCATCGGGACGCTCCTGGTCCCGCTGGCGACCTTTTTTCTCACCGGCTTTCTCTTCGGTTGGGCCAAACCGGTCCCGGTGGATGCCCGCAATCTGGGCAAGCCCCGGCGGGACATGGCCCTGGTCGCCCTCGCCGGGCCGGGCTCCAATCTGGTGATGGCGCTCCTGTGGGGACTGGCGATCAAGGCCGCGCTGGCCCTGTGGCACCTAAGCCCCTGGGTCGCCCAGCCCCTGGCCTACATGGGCGCCGCCGGGGTCCTGATCAACGTGCTCCTGATGGTCATCAATCTCGTCCCCCTCCTGCCCCTGGACGGGGGCCGGGTACTCACCGCCCTGCTCCCCCCGCGGCTGGCACGGCCCTTCGCGCGTCTGGAGCCCTATGGTCTCCTGGTGCTGGTGGTCCTGCTGGTTACCGGGGTCCTGGGCGTCCTGTTGAACCCCCTGATCGACCTGATCATCGGCCTGATGCCAGGGGCTGGGGTGGTACGGGAAATTTTCTGACGCTCAACCACCACACCACGCTGAACCTATCGGGGACTTCCCGCCTTGAACTCCGCCACCACTTCCAACGGCCGCGTCCTCTCCGGGATGCGGCCCACCGGGCGCCTGCACCTTGGCCACTACCACGGCGTGCTGCAAAACTGGGTCGAGCTGCAGCACGATTACGAGTGCTTCTTTTTCGTCGCCGACTGGCACGCCCTGACCACCCATTACGAGGACCCCTCGATCATCCCCGCCAGCATCTGGGACATGGTGGTGGACTGGCTGGCCGCGGGCATCGACCCCGCCAAGGCGACCCTCTTCATCCAGTCCCGGGTCATGGAACACGCGGAGCTCCATCTGCTCCTGTCCATGATCACCCCCCTGGGCTGGCTGGAACGGGTACCGACCTTCAAGGACCAGCAGGAAAAGCTCAAGGAGCGCGATCTGGCCACCTACGGCTTCCTCGGCTACCCCCTGCTCCAGAGCGCCGACATCCTCATCTACAAGGCCGGCCTGGTACCGGTGGGGGAGGACCAGGTCGCCCATGTCGAGCTGACCCGGGAGGTCGCCCGGCGTTTCAACCATGTCTTCGGTCGCGAGCCGGACTTCGCCGAACGGGCGGCCAGGGCGCGGGACAAGATGGGCAAGAAGAACGCCCAGCTCTTCGACAAGCTGCGCAAGGGCTTCCTGGAACAGGGCGACCAGGAGGCCCTGGAAACGGCCAGATCCCTGCTGGAGGCCCAGAGCAACCTGAGCAACGCCGACCGCGAGCGGCTGCGGGGCTTTCTGGAGGGCAGCGGCCGCATCATCCTGCCGGAGCCCCAGGCCTTGCTCACCCAGGCCTCCAAGATGCCCGGCCTGGACGGCCAGAAGATGTCCAAGTCCTATCACAACACCATCGCCCTGCGCGACCCCCCCGCCCAGGTGGAAAAGGCCTTGCGCACCATGCCCACGGACCCGGCCCGGGTGCGTCGGACCGATCCCGGCGATCCGGCCAAATGCCCGGTCTTCCAACTGCATGAGGTCTATTCCAGCGCGGAGACCCGGACCTGGGTGGCGGAAGGCTGCCGCTCGGCGGGCATCGGCTGCCTTGAATGCAAACAGCCGGTCATCGAGGCCGTGCTGGCGGAGCTCAAGCCCATCCAGGAGCGCGCCCGGGAGTACGAGGCCCAGCCCGAACAGGTACGCCACATCATCGCCGAGGGCAACGAGGCCGCCCGGGCCGTGGCGCGCAAGACCATGGAAGAGGTGCGTCAGGCCATGTCGATGGACTTTCGTTGAGCGACCGGGCGCTACCAGCCAGCGCGGCGGCGACCGGCCAGACCCTAAGCATGGCGGCGGACACGGCGGCAATCCTCCCCGCCCAGGGCCTGGCGACGGCCGGCGCGACGGCGGCAGCCCCCTTCGCCCCCGCCGGGCCACCTCAACAGCGGGAGATGCCCTTCGCCATCGTCCAGGGCCAGCCCCTGTTGACCCTGCCCCAGGACCTCTACATCCCCCCGGATGCCCTCGAGATCTTCCTGGACACCTTCGAGGGGCCCATGGACCTGCTGCTCTACCTGATCAAACGCCAGAACCTGGACATCCTCGACATCCCCATCGCCCAGATCACCGACCAGTACATGGAATACGTGGAGTTGATGAAGGACCTGCGCCTGGAACTGGCCGCGGAATACCTGGTGATGGCCGCCCTGCTGGCGGAGATCAAGTCCCGCATGCTGCTCCCCCGCCCGGCGGAGGCCGAGGAAGAGGAGGACCCCCGGGCCGATCTGGTGCGCCGGCTTCAGGATTACGAACGCTTCAAGCGGGCCGCCCAGGACCTGGACGCCCTGCCGCGCCTGGAACGGGACCATTATCTGGTCCAGGCCCTGGTCCCCCCCGGCCATCGCCGCCTCATCCCCCCGGAGGTGGACCTGCGCGAGGTGCTGCTCGCCCTGCGCGACCTGCTGGCGCGGGCGGACCTGTTCACCAGCCACAAGGTGGAAAAGGAGTCCCTGAGCCTGCGCGAACGCATGGCCATCGTCCTGGCGAAACTGCAGGGCATGGGCTTCGTTCCCTTCGTGCACCTCTTCGAGCCGCACGAAGGGCGGGCGGGCCTGGTGGTGAGTTTTCTCGCGGTGCTGGAGCTCATCAAGTCCGCCACCATCGAACTGGTCCAGGCGGAACCCTTCGCCCCCATCCACGTGCGCCTGCGCACGGGTGCCTAACCATGACGGGACCCGCCACCGCTACCACCGGCGCCGGGGTTTTCGGCCGCAACCGGGCGGCTGGAGAGCGGTGGGGCTGCCTAGCAGCCGTCCCTCCCTTGTTCCCCGCGGCGAGCAAGCCCCGCCGGGGACGCAGGGGGGGCGCGAATGGGGACCCTGACTGAGGCCATGAGCACGCGCCCACCCCTCAAGAACATCCTGGAAGGCGCCCTGCTGGCCGCCGGCGGGCCCCTGACCCTGGACGGCCTCGCCGGCCTCTTCGCGGAGGAGGAAGCGCCGCCGACCCGGGAGGCGCTGAGCGCCGCCCTGGCCGCCCTGGAAGCGGACTACCGGGACCGAGGTATCGAGCTGGCCCAGGTCGCCGGCGGCTTCCGCATCCAGGTACGCCAGTCCTGCGCCCCCTGGGTGGCGCGCCTCTGGGACGAAAAGCCACCGCGCTACTCCCGCGCCCTGCTGGAGACCCTGGCCCTGATCGCCTACCGCCAGCCCATCACCCGCGGCGAGATCGAGGACATCCGCGGCGTCGCCGTCAGCACCAATATCATCAAGACCCTGCTCGAGCGGGAGTGGGTGCGCGTCGTCGGCCACCGCGACGTCCCCGGCCGGCCGGCCCTCTATGCCTCCACCCGCAAGTTTCTGGACTATTTCGGCCTCAAATCCCTCAACGAACTGCCGACCCTGGCCGAGATCCGCGACCCCGAATTCCTCGGGGACGACCTGCCCCTGGAGCCGCCGGCCCCCGTCACCGGCGCTTTGGCTGAAGCGGGGAATTCTCCCACGGCGACCCAGGGTTAAGCCGAACCCCCCGCCCAAGCCGCATCGGACCCGCGCCT
>SBFV01000250.1 GCA_006227775.1 Gammaproteobacteria bacterium
CTACAACGAATTCGTCAACACCATGACGCAGAAGCCGACCACGATTCAGCTGCTGCCGCTGGTGACCGACGAAGAACAGCACAGCAAGTTCCCGTGGGATTACATCTACGAGCCGACAGCCAAGGAACTGATCGATGTGCTGCTGGTGCGTTTCATCGAGTCCCAGGTGTATCAGGGTGTGGTGGAAAACAATGCCTGTGAGCAGGCGGCGCGGATGGTTGCCATGAAGGCTGCTACCGATAACGCCGGCAAGCTGATCAACGATCTGCAGTTGATCTACAACAAGGCTCGTCAGGCGGCGATCACCCAGGAAATCTCCGAAATCGTAGGCGGCGCGGCGGCGGTGTAACGCCCTCACCGCCCCGGACATCCAGGATGTCCAACCCAACAGATTTGCATTCAACCGCCGACAGGCGAGAACGAGGAAACAGATATGAGTTCCGGTAACGTGGTGGAGATCATCGGCGCCGTGGTTGACGTGCAGTTTCCACGCGGCGAGATGCCCAAGGTCTATGATGCCCTGATGGTCGATGCCGTGGGCCTGACGCTCGAAGTCCAGCAGCAACTCGGCGACGGCGTGGTGCGGACCATCGCCATGGGAACGACCGACGGACTTCAGCGCGGTGTTGCCGTCACCAACACCCACAACCCCATCCAGGTACCGGTGGGCAAGTCCACCCTGGGCCGGATCATGGACGTCCTGGGGCGTCCCATCGACGAGAAGGGCCCGGTAGAGTCCGAGGCCAAATGGTCCATCCATCGCAAGGCCCCCTCTTTCGAGGACCAGGCAACGACCACCCAGATCCTGGAGACCGGCATCAAGGTCATCGACCTCATCATGCCCATTGCCAAGGGCGGCAAGGTTGGCCTCTTCGGCGGCGCCGGGGTGGGTAAGACGGTGACCCTGATGGAATTGATCCGGAACATCGCCGTTGAGCACTCCGGCTTCTCGGTCTTTGCCGGCGTTGGTGAACGTACCCGTGAGGGTAATGACTTCTACCACGAAATGACCGACGGCGGCGTGCTCGACAAGGTCGCCTTGGTCTACGGCCAGATGAACGAACCGCCGGGAAACCGGCTACGCGTCGCCCTCACCGGCCTGACCATGGCGGAATATTTCCGCGACGAGGGCCGGGACGTCCTGCTGTTCGTCGACAATATCTATCGCTACACCCTGGCTGGTACCGAGGTCTCCGCCCTCCTTGGCCGCATGCCCTCCGCCGTCGGTTATCAGCCGACCCTAGCCTCGGAGATGGGCGCCCTGCAGGAGCGCATCACCTCCACCCGAACCGGTTCCATCACCTCTTTCCAGGCGGTCTATGTCCCGGCGGACGACCTTACGGACCCCTCCCCGGCCACTACCTTCGCCCATCTGGACGCCACCCTGGTGTTGTCCCGTCAGATCGCCGAGCTGGGCATATACCCGGCCGTGGACCCCTTGGACTCCACCAGCCGGATTCTCGACCCCCACGTGGTTGGCGTCGAGCACTATACGGTGGCGCGTCAGGTCCAGGGTACACTTCAAAGATACAAGGAGTTGAAGGACATCATCGCCATCCTGGGTATGGATGAACTTTCCGAGGAGGACAAGCTGACGGTTGCCAGGGCGCGCAAGATTCAGCGCTTCCTGTCCCAGCCCTTCTTTGTCGCCGAGGTCTTTACCGGCTCGCCGGGCAAGTACGTCTCCCTCAAGGACACCATCAGCGGATTCAAGGCCATCGTCAACGGGGAGTACGATCACTTGCCGGAACAGGCATTCTACATGGTGGGTGGCATCGAGGAGGCCGCCGCCAAAGGCGGTAACGCCTGAATTGAGGGGTAATTTCCCATGGCAATGACAATCCACGTCGACATCGTGAGCGCCGAGCGGGCCATCCATTCCGGCCTGGCAACCATGGTGTTCGCGCCCGGTGAGATGGGGGAGTTGGGTATCGCGCCCCGCCATACCGCCCTCATCACTCGGCTGAAGCCTGGCGAGGTGCGGGTGCAGAAACAGGACGGGGAAATGGAGCACTTCTACGTCTCCGGCGGAATGCTGGAGGTGCAGCCCCATGTCGTCACCGTCCTGGCGGACACGGCCGTCCGCGCCCATGACCTAGACGAAGCCGCGGCCACGGAGGCTAAGCGCCGCGCGCAAGACGCCCTGGAGGGCAAGGTCGCGGAGTTCCAATATGCCAAGGCCCAGTCCGAGTTGGCTCAGGCAGTGGCACAACTACGAGCCATCGAACGTCTGCGCAAGACCAAGGTAAGCTGAGGTCCAACGGCCTTTAGGCGGGAGACCCTGAGACCCTTTACGCTGGAGACTAAGTGCAGCCCCCGCCATGCGGGGGTTGTGCGTTTTAGGTATCCTTGCAACCGCAATCTTGCGGCAGCAATGGCCAACCCCAAGACATAGGAATCCAGCCCATGACCTTCGAACGTATCCAGGATGGCAAATATGTCAGCCTCACTTATCGCATCGAGGATGACAACGGCAGCGTGCTAGAACACAGTGACCTGCCGGTCGGGTTTGTCCTCGGTGGCAGCCAGGAACTCATTGGTGGCATGGACAAGGCTATTCGCGGCAAGCAGGCCGGGGACGAAGTTCATTTCCTCCTCTCCCCCGAGCAGGGCTTCGGCGCCCATGATCCAGCCCTGACCTTTACCGACGAGATCGCCAATGTACCTCCGCAGTTCCGCCATGTCGGCGCGGAAGTGCAAATGCGGAACGATGCTGGAGAGATCAAGACCTTTTTCGTCTCCAAAATCGAAAACGGACGCCTCACCGTCGATGGTAACCATCCCATGGCCGGCAAGCGCCTTAGGGTACAGGTACGGATCCACGAGGTCCGGGAGGCCAGCCGGGAGGACCTGGCCCAGGATAGCCCAGCCTGCGCCATTCCACCCGGCCTGCACTGAACCCCAGAAGGGCGCCCACGACTGAAAGGAAAAACCCCATTTGGCCCTTGGCCAAAGTTCCCGTCGTGAACCTACCCCTCCCCGATGTGTAATCCCAGCCGGTCGGGAGACCCATAAATGAAACTCGGCGTCGCCATCCTGGCCGCGGGCCAGGGCACCCGCATGAAATCAGACCTACCCAAGGTCCTGCACACCCTGGCCGGCAGGCCCTTGATCCGGCATGTTATCGACACCGCGTTGGAACTCGGCGCCTACCGGATCTGCGTCGTCCATGGTCATGGCGCCGACCAGGTTCGGCAAGCCCTTGGCGACCTGGGCTGCGATTGGTCTCTCCAGGCGGAACGTAAGGGAACCGGGCACGCCCTGCTCCAGGCCCTGCCCTACCTAGAGGAGGCCGACCGCATCCTGGTCCTCTATGGCGATATTCCCCTGATTCGAGCCGCCACCCTCAGGAACCTTGTCCATACCGCAGAGGATGCCACCCTCGGTGTGCTGACGGCCCTGCTGGCCGATCCTAGCGGATACGGCCGCATCGTGCGCGATCACGACGGCCAGATCCGGCGCATCGTGGAGGAGAAAGACGCCACGGAGGCGGAACTGGCCATCGATGAGATCAATACGGGCTTCCTGATCGTTGACCGCGCCCGGCTCCAAGGCTGGCTGGGTCAACTCGGCAACGACAACGCCCAGGGGGAGTATTACCTGACGGACATCATCGGCATGGCGGCGGCGGAGGGCTTGACCATCGCCACCGACCAGCCGGAGAACGAAGACGAGATCCTCGGCGTCAATGATCGCATACAACTCGCTGACCTGGAGCGACGCCTCCAGGGGCGCATGGCCCGGGACTTGATGCGATCCGGCGTGAGTCTGCGTGACCCCTCTCGCTTCGACCTCCGGGGTTCGCTGAAGACCGGGCGAGACGTGACCATCGACATCAACTGCCTGTTCGAAGGTACGGTGGAACTCGGCGACGGCGTCTCCATCGGCCCCAATTGCTATCTGCGGGACTGCATCATTGGCCCCCATACCGAGATACTCGCCAACTCGTTTCTCGAAGAGGCGCGGGTGGGGCACTATGCTCGGATTGGACCCTTCTCCCGGCTAAGGCCACAGGCGCAACTGGCGGATGAGGTGCACGTGGGCAATTTCGTCGAGATCAAAAAGGCCCAGATCGGCACCGGTACCAAGGTCAGCCACCTCAGTTACATCGGCGATGCCCGCGTAGGAGCCGGGGTGAACGTGGGCGCCGGCACCATTACCTGCAATTATGACGGTGTCAACAAGCACCTAACCGAAATCGGCGACGGGGCCTTCATCGGCTCCAATTCCGCCCTGGTGGCCCCGGTCCGGGTGGGTGAAGGAGCCACCATCGGCGCGGGGTCGGTCATAGGTCGCGACACCCCCCCCAATAAACTGACCCTGACCCGGGCGCCCCAACGCACCATTGACCAGTGGCAGCGACCGGTAAAGAAAAGCCAGTCATAAATTGAAGAGCTACTCATAAAGGAATACAGCTATGTGCGGCATCGTGGGTGGTATTGCGCAACGAGATGTCTCCGCCATCCTCCTCGAAGGGCTGCGACGACTGGAATATCGTGGCTACGATTCCGCCGGGATGGCGGTTCTCACCAGTTCGGGTCATCTGGGCCGCATCCGTACCCTGGGAAAGGTGCAGCGCCTTGCCGAGGAATTGGCACAGCATCCGCTGCCAGGGAACCTGGGTATCGCCCATACCCGCTGGGCCACCCACGGTGAGCCAGCGGAGCGCAACGCTCACCCCCATATCTGCCGGGACCGCTGTGCCCTGGTGCATAACGGCATCATCGAGAATCATGAGATCCTGCGTCGCGACCAAGAGGCTCAGGGTCACCGTTTCTCATCGGAAACCGATACCGAAGTTATCGTCCACGCCGTCCATGACCGACTCGAAGCGGGCATACCTCTGCTAGATGCGGTGCGGGCGACAGTCGCGACCCTGGAGGGAGCTTATGCCTTGGGGGTAATCGATACCCAACAGCCGGACCAACTCGTTGCCGCCCGGCAAGGCAGCCCCCTGGTGATTGGCCTGGGATTCGGCGAGAACTTCATCGCGTCGGATGTCTTTGCCCTCTTACCCGTGACGCAGCGCTTCATCTTCCTCGATGAAGGTGACATTGCCGTCATCCGTCGCAACCGGGTCGACATCTTCGATCAAGACGGCAAGCCGGTATTGCGCCCAGTGCGGGAGTCCACCCTGACCGCCGATGCCGTGGAACGGGGCGAATACCGGCACTACATGCAGAAGGAGATCTTCGAGCAGCCCCGTGCCCTGGCCGATACCCTCGAGGGCCGCATATCCAGGGAGCATGTGTTACCCGAGGCCTTCGGTCAAACCGCGACGGCCGTTCTCCAGGGCATCCGCGCCATTCAGATCGTTGCCTGCGGTACCAGTTATCACGCTGGCCTGGTGGCGCGCCATTGGATCGAATCCCTCACTCCCCTTCCCTGCCAGGTGGAGGTAGCGAGCGAATACCGCTACCGCCGCCATGTGGTGCACGAAGGGTCACTCTTCGTCGCCATCTCCCAATCCGGGGAGACCGCCGACACCCTGGCCGCCTTGCGCCTGGCGAAGCGCCTCGGCTACCTGGCCACCCTGAGCATCTGCAATGTGCCGGAAAGCTCCCTGGTACGGGAGTCGGACCTGGTCCTGCTTACCCACGCCGGCCCTGAGATCGGCGTTGCCTCCACGAAGGCATTCACTACCCAGCTCGCGGCATTGCTGCTGCTGACGGCGTCCATCGGCCGATACGCCGGTCTCATGGAACAGTCGGAGGCAGAACTGACCGCGGCCCTCCGCGCTCTGCCCGGGCGGGCCCGGGATTTTCTCGCCCTGGATAGCCAGGTCGCCCGCATCGCGGAGGCATTCGCCGACAAACGACATGCCCTCTTCCTGGGACGCGGGGATCAGTTCCCCATCGCCTTGGAGGGCGCCCTCAAACTCAAGGAGATTTCCTACATCCACGCTGAGGCTTATCCCGCCGGTGAACTCAAACATGGGCCCCTGGCATTGATCGACGAGACCATGCCCGTCATCGCGGTCGCTCCCAACAACAGCCTGCTGGAAAAGCTACGTTCCAACCTGGAAGAGGTACGCGCGCGCGGGGGCCAGTTGTTCGTCTTCGCCGACAAGGGCCTGGGCATGTCCTCCCAGGCCGGCGTCACCATCATCCCGGTGCCCCATGTAGAGGGACTGATCGCCCCCATCCTCTACACCATCCCATTGCAACTTCTCGCCTACCATGTCGCCGTCCTCAAGGGGACGGACGTGGATCAGCCGCGCAACCTGGCCAAGTCAGTCACGGTGGAATAGGGAGGCGGACGGATGCTGATACAGCAGGCCATTGCGGCCCGGCAGCCAGCCAAGCGACCTTCCCCACCGCACCCGCCCGGGGCGACTTACAGGGCGCCGTAGCACGGTCGAAGCTACCAGCTCATGACCATTCGCGCCAAGTTCGCCGCCGGGCTCGTCGTCATCCTGGTCATCAACCTCGGGGCCGGCCTTTATGCCTTTTCGCTGTACCAGCAAGCCAACAGCCGGGCCGCGGAGGTCCGGGAGATCAGTTCCCGGATCGTCGCCACAGCCCTGACCACCCAAGTCAATTTCAAAAAACAGGTGCAGGAATGGAAGAACATCCTGCTTCGGGGGCAGGACCCAGGATTCTATGATCAATACCTGGCGCAATTCACCCGGGAGGAAGACAAAACCCACAACGCCCTGCTTCAGTTAATCGCCCTCTTGGGCAACAACCCCCAGGCGCGAAACATCGCCGACCAGTTTCTGGAGGCCCACGGCCAACTAGGCGCGGCTTATCGCGCCGCCCTGTCTGAGTATCGAATGGGCCAACTTGGCCCCCCCCTGGCGGTGGACCAGCGGGTGCGGGGGATCGACCGGCACCCGACGGACCTGATGGACGAAGTGGTCAACGCTGCCCTGGCCCACAAAGAAATGACGCTGGGGGAGATCGCCCGCGATATCAGTGGCGTCGAGCGGCACATCTTTCTACTGATGGCCGGGGTGATGACGGGGGCCGTGGTGCTGCTGATCCTGCTGGTGGACCGCACTATCGGCCGCCCCATCGCCATGGCAACCGCCATCGCCCAGCGGGTCAGCGCCGGGGATTTCTCGACCCCCATCCGGGTCCAGGGTTCCGACGAGAACGCCGAGATGTTAGCCGCCCTCAAGACCATGCAGGAAAACCTGGCCAGCTCCCAGGAGAACCTGCGCCGGAGCGAGGCCCATGCCCGCCTGTTGCTGGAATCCACCAGCGAAGGAATCTTCGGCGTGGATGCGGCCGGCCGCTGCATCTTCTGCAACCCGGCCGCCGCGCGTTTCCTCGGCTACGCCACCCCGAACGAGCTGGAGGGGCTGGTGATGCACGAGATCATGCACCACAGTCATCCCGATGGCAGCCCCTACCCAGCGGTGGACTGCCGTGGCACCCGCGTCTTCCACGATGGCAAGTCCGTGTCGGTGGATGACGAAGTTTTCTGGCATAGCGACGGCACCGCCTTCCCCGTGGAGTATCACGCCAACCCCATTATCAGGGACGGCGTACTGGTAGGCGCCGTGGTGAATTTCTCCGACGTCTCCCAGCGTCGCCAGGCGGAACAGGCACTGCGCCATGCTCACGATGCCTTGGTGCGGGAACGCACCCTGCTCGCGGAGCGGGTGCGCGAACGCACCGCCGAGCTCGACCGCGCCAACGCCGAGTTGACGCGCTCCGCACGCGCCAAGGACGAATTTCTGGCGGCCATGAGTCACGAGTTGCGCACGCCACTGACCAGCATCCTCGGTCTCTCCGAGACGATGGGCGATGGCCTGCTTGGCACCCTTAGCCCCCAGCAAGCCAAGGCCGCACAAACCATCCACGACAACGGCACCCATCTGCTGGAACTGATCAACGACATCCTCGACATGTCGCGGGTGGCATCCGGTCGCATGACCCTCCATTGGGATCAGGTCCCCACCAACCAGTTATGGGATGCCTGCCTACGTCTGATCCGCCCGGCCGCCATCGCCAAGGGCCTGCGCCTGGAGACCCGCCTGGACCCAGCCGTGCAGTTGATGCACGGCGACGGCCGCCGTCTCAAGCAGATGCTCATCAACCTGCTCGGCAATGCCGTCAAGTTCACGCCCGAGGGAGGGGGCATCGGCCTTGATGTCCAGGGTGATCCCGATCAGGGTCAGGTACGCATCCGCGTCTGGGACACGGGGGTCGGCATCCCGCCGGATCAGCTCGACCGGCTGTTCAAACCCTTCGTCCAGATCGATAGCCGCTTGTCCCGGCAATATGGCGGCACCGGCCTGGGGCTGGCCCTGGCGTACGGCATGGCCCAGTTGCACGGGGGCACCATCAAGGTCTCCAGCGCGGTCGGTGAGGGCAGTCGCTTCGACCTTCTTCTACCCTGGAATCCCCATGCCCAAGGCGCCGGCGCGGTCCACGCCGAGGAGGCCGCCCAGGAAGAGGCCACCGGCACCGCCACCGCGCCTTCCCTGGAACCGGCCCGGGTCCTGCTGGCGGAAGACAATGCCGACAACCTGGAAATGGTCTCCAACTATCTGCGGCTGCGTGGATGCGAGGTGCATGCAGCCCGCAACGGCCTGGAGGCCATCGCCGCGGCTCGTGCCTGTCTGCCGGACATCATCCTCATGGACGTCCAGATGCCCGAAATGGACGGCCTGGAAGCCACCCGCCGCCTCCGGGCCGATCCCACACTGCGACTCACTCCCATCATCGCCCTCACCGCCCTGGCCATGCCCGGCGACCGGGAGCGTTGCCTGGACGCCGGAATGGACGATTACCTGAGCAAGCCCTTGGGACTCAAGGAATTGCACAAGAACCTGATGAGCTGGATCAAACGCACCCGGGGTTTGGAGCCCCGGCGGTGACGAAGCCATCCCAGTTACCGGGCTGGGGGGGCACTCTCAACCGGAATGACCGGGCGCGCAGGGCAAGGGGGCAAGTTCCTGGAATTCCCCGAGGCCGGCGAGACGTTCCAGGGCCTTCAGGTCGAGGATCCGCACCCGCATACCCTGGATGGCGATGATACCCCGCGCGCTGAGGTCCTTTTCGATGCGCGAGAATGTCTCCGGTTTGATCGACAACCTTGAGGCAATGATCCCCTTGCGCATATCCAGGGAGAGTTCCTCGCCTGCGCTGGGGCGACGGGACAGC
Source organism: Gammaproteobacteria bacterium (assembly GCA_006227775.1). Lineage (GTDB taxonomy): Bacteria > Pseudomonadota > Gammaproteobacteria > Chromatiales > Chromatiaceae > M0108. Next base: position 9,117 of record SBFV01000250.1, read on the forward strand.
AGGTAGCTGGCAAAACGACTGGTGGCGGAGTGGAGGGTGATATTGTCGATCTCCCGCACCAGGCCCTTGAGCCGCTGACTGAGATCACCCAGCAGCAGCAGACAGGTATCCACGGATTCCCGCAACATGCGGGCGAAATCCCGGCTATCCATGCCGATGAGCTCGGTCGGACCCAATGCCGCCGCGCAAACGGGATAACGAGCCGCGTTCATGAACATCAGGGCCTCGGCGAAGGTCTCCCCGGGACCGATGATCTCGATCACTTTCTCCGTGCCCTCCGGCGAGAGGCGGTACAGGCGCACCTGCCCGGCCAGAACCAGATAGAAGCGATCGAAGGGATCGGCCTGGCTGAAGAGCAACTGCCCATCCTCCAGACGACAGCGCAGGGCCCGACGCGCCACCCGCTCCAGTTGCTCGGGAGAGAGATGGGACACCAGCATGGCCCCACGCAATTCCTCGGTCATTGTCTTCATGTCATCACCCCAGGTACATCAGGGTTCGGTCTTGCCGGGTTGGTCGCCGTTTCCCCGCACAGGGGACAAGGGAGCGCTAAAGTCCCGACGGATGGCATCCAATTCCCCCCGGTAGGCTTCGGCATCCCCGAAATCAACAAACCGGTCATAACGCGAGTGATTGTCCAAGACTCGCCGGGCATGTTTGATGGGGCACCAATATTGCTCCGTCCGCCCGACGATTTCCTTGACATAGCTCGCCAGGCCAGCGGCATAGGCGCAATAGGCGCAATTGAATTTTTCGATGATATTCAGATAGGCCAGGCTATTGCGATCGAAAATGAAATAGTCCCGTCGTCGCACCCGGGGAATACCATAGAGGGGAAAACACAGCCATTGATAGCCGCTCACGGTAAGGTCGACCAGCAGCAGCGGCAGCGAGACCGCATAGATGAGGGGTGCGGACACCAGATTACGCAAGCGCGCCTGGACCAGATAACGCAGGACCCCCGTCTTGAGCAGCTTATGCCGGGCCAGCACCTCCCGCTCGAACCGCACCCGGCGATCCTCCAGAGTGAACTGGAACAGGACCCGTCGGCTGGCGATCTCCCGCTCGACCTCTTCCTCCAGTTCCCTAATCCTGATGATCAGGTCATTGATTTTTTGGTTCATGCACCCTCCGCTGCAGGAGGGATGATCCCATAAAGTCACGGCAAAGGCGAAGGCAGGGCGCTAATCAGGCGCAATCGAAGGCGAATCGGGTGCC
>SBFV01000307.1 GCA_006227775.1 Gammaproteobacteria bacterium
GCCGGCGTCTCGCGACCGCGAGCGAGGATGGCCGCGTCGCCCTGGTCGAACTCGTTGACGGCTCCTGTGGCGAACCCCGCTACCTGGAACCCGAGGCCGGACCGGTCACCGGTCTGCGGTTCTCCCCGGACGGCGGGACCCTGGTCACCGCCAGCGGCGAGGGCGCTGGCCAGGTCTGGGACGCGGACGGTAATCTGCTCGCCCGACTCGCCGGCCACAAGGCGCGGATCATGAGTCTCGATGTCTCACCCGACGGGCGCTGGCTGCTGACCGCTTCCCGCGACGGGACGGTTCGCCTCTGGCCCAGCCCCAGCCGGACCCGAACCGAGCCCCTGATGGCCTACCTGACCCTGTCCGCCGGCTTGGGTGGCGCCTCCCATGCCAGCTTCAGTCCGGATGGCCTGAGCATCGGCGCGGCCTACCGCAACGATATCGCCCTGCTCTGGCAACTGTGGCAGGAGAAAGGGGAAACGGACCCGGCCCTGGCGGCGGACTGGGGGGCGGATCGGTCGCGCCTGACCCTGATCCAGGCGGCCCGGCGCTTCATGGACGAGAACTTGCAGGCGGTGCGACCTACCCCGGCCCCTTGAGGTCATGCCGGGGAGAAAGCGTCAACACCCATCGTAGTTCGCCCCCCCCCGGATCGGGTGGCGTTTGGCGGGGGACGCCGTGAATCCGTCCCTGGAGGCTTGCCGCCAGACGCCACCCGATCGCCCCCCGATCCGCCCTGGCGCGAGCGAACACGCAATGCCGCGGGTCTATTGCCCCGGCGGATGTCCCCCAGCCGCGCGCCAGGCCCGCAGGTCCATCACCACCGCGGTGGCCAGTTGGTCCGCCAGGCGGGTGGCGGCGGCGGCCATGTCGGCCGGGGTGGGGCCGGTGACCGGCACCTCGGCGTCATGGCGACGTTCGAGGAGAGGACGGCCATCGCTGGCCCTGATCAGGGTCAGGCTGAGGCTCCCCGCCATGTGCGGTGGCGTTGCCGTGGGCAGGTGCTCGAAACGTTCCACCTCGCCACCGAGGAGGTAATCGGCGCGCCCTCGGTCGGCGGGGATGAGGACGAAACGGAAGAGCCCGGCGTCACGAATGCTGGCCGCCAGGTGACGGGAGAGGGCTCGCGGCACCGGTTCCTCCCACAGCAGTTGATCGTAGCGCTGGATTTCCCAGGGGTCCGCCGCGGTGCGGAAGAGGATCTGCCGCCCGCCGAGGAAACCGCGGGCCGCCAGGTCGTTGACTTGCAGACTGGCGGGAAGGGGCGCGCGGTCGCGGGCCGCCGCCCCACCCTTGGTCGGGAGGGTGCCCGGGTCCGGGGCGGCGAGGGAGAAATACTGATCCTCCTTGACGGGAACCGGGGAGCCGCAGCCGGCAAGGCCAAGCCCCAGCAGCAGGCTCATGAGCGCGATCGCGGCGCGCGCGACGAACTCGGGCCCCAATCCAGCCATCCCCTGGGTACGAACCGATCTCGGGGTCTGAACCGGCTTCATTTGAACCATGGGGCTTGCTCCTGGGTTTCCCGGGGTCTGATGATCTGAAGCGGCTGGTTGCGCAGTTCCTGGGAAAAGGCGGCCAGGTTGCGGCTCGAGTCCTCGATGTTGCTGAGGATCGGGGTAAGGGATGCCGCCAGGGCTTGCAGCAGGTACTGGGTGTCATCCACGGATCGCCGCAGGGCGGGGCGATTCTCGTTCACCAGGCCGCGGATGTCCGTGGCCAGGTCACCATAATTGTTGACGGTCCGCTGGACGTCCTTGGTGCTGCCGGCCATCTCGGCGGTGACGCGGGCCAGATCGGCGGACATGGTTTCGACCGAGGCGAGGATGGCGCCGATGGCCTGGGTGTCCACCGCCTTGACCAGGTTGTCCGACAGCAGGCGCAGGTTTTCGAAGGCGCTGGCCAGTTGCTCCCGGTTGCCGGTCAGACCCTGGCCCTGGTCATCGCCACCGCCAACCAGGATTTCGATGGTCTTGACCTGAGCGCGGATGCTCGCCAGGGTCGGGGCGATGCTCTCCTCGACCACCAGACGCACGGTTTCCGTGAGGACGGCAAGCTGTTGGGTCAGATCGGGCTCCGGGGCGAGGGCGGCGATGACCGCGCCGGGGGCGAGCAGGTCCGCCGATTGGCCGACCTCGATACGCAGGGCGTTGCCCTTCAGCAAGCCCAGGGTCGCCAGTCGTACCTGGCTGTCCTGGGGAATGGGCCACTGGTCGCGGATGCGCAGGGTGGCGCGGAAGCAGGGCAGGGTAGGTGAGCGGGGCGGTCCAGCCGTGGCGGGGGAAGGGCAGTGACGGCCATGGGCCGGATCGCCGGGGAAGACCGGCTGGACCTGTTCCACCAGGCCGATGACATAGCCCTCCTGGACCAGTTGCATCCCCGGGTCCAGGCCCGCGGCGTCGGGAAAGTAGGCCTCCAGCCGGTAGACCTTGCCCAGGAAGCCCGGCAGGATCAGGGCGAAGGACGCCAAGACCAGAATCGCCATGGCCAGGACGAAGAGTCCCGCCAGAAGCAACTGGCGACGCTCGGCCAGGGCCCGGCGCTTGCCGGGGGCCCCGATCTCGGGCGGGGCATAGAGGCGATCGAGGCGCCGCGCGGCGGGAGGGATGGGGTGGTTGTCGCTCATCGGGTCAGCTTATCAGTCATCACGGCTAGGGCCATCAACCCCTTCATCAGTATTCCCGGGTCGGGTGGCGTCTGGTGGGGGACGCCGTGAATACGTCCATGTAGGCTTGGCCACCGCATCCATGCGGTTGACACTCCCGCCAGACGCCACCCGACCCTCCCTTGTTGCCCCTGGCAGAGTGACGTCTGGCGGGGAACGGCGCGAGAAGATGCATGTTGGCTTGTCAACCGCATCCAAGCGGTTGACACCCCCGCCAGACGCCCCCCGACTTCCCCTGCTGAGGTCAAAGCCGGCCTCCCAGGGCGGTGCGCAGTTCCAGATCGCCGGTGCTGGCGGCGGCCAGGGCTGCCGGGGTCCCCTGAAAGAGCAGGCGCCCGCGGTTCAGCACCCCCACCCGCGCGGGGATGTCCCCCAGGGCGTCGGGGGTATTGTCGGTGGCGATCAAGGCCATGGGCTGGCCGCCGCGCAGGCTGTCCAGGACGGCGAGAATCTCCCGTGCCACCGTCGGATCCAGACCATCGGAAAGGCCGTCCCACACCAGGAGCCGGGGGCGGCGGATCAGAGCCCGGGCCAATTCCACCCTCCGCTGCTGCCCCAGGGACAGGGCCTGGGGCGGATGATTTTCCAGTCCGTCCAGGCCCAGCAGGGTCATCACCAGCCGCGCCGCCCGCGCCATCTCCCCGCGTGTCAGGGGCGTCTGGCGCAGGGGCAGGAGGATGTTGGCCAGGACGCTGTAATCGGCGAGGAGGGAGCCACGCTGGAGGACGGCGCCGACCTCCCTGCGCAATCGCGCCAGGCCGCGCCCGTCAAGTTGCGCCAGGTCCCGGCCCAGGACCTGGACGCGCCCGGCGGAAGGCCGGTCGAGGCCGAGCACCAGGCGGGAGAGCAGGGTCTTGCCCGCGCCATTGGGACCGCAGATCAGGAGCCATTCACCCTCCGGCAGGTCCAGACTCAGGCCCTGGATGGCCAGGCGCCCGGTCACGTGCTGGAAGACGCCATCCAGACTCAGCGCCAGGGACATCCCGCTCCTCAGACCCGCACCAGGACGATATAGAGCAGGTCCGTGACCAGGATGGCCGTGACCGCCCCGATCATGGTGCCGGTAGCGGCGCCGGCGACCCCACCCGGCCGGCGACCCGCGCCAATGCCGTTCAGGGTGGCCACGAGGGCGATCAGCACCGCGAACAGCAGGGGTTTGACCAGGGCCTCGATGAGTGTCCCGGGGGTGAGGGCGCTGGTCAGCATCTCCAGGAACAGGGACGGCGCCACCCCGGTGCTGGCCCAGAGCCAGGCCCCGGCCACGGCGAAGGTCACCAGGGTCCCCCAGACCAGGAAGGCGAAACTCATCAGGAGCATGGCTAGCAGGACCGGGGCCAGGGTGAAGGACAGGGGCTCTATCCCGCACACCAGCAGCCCATCCATCTCGCCGGTGGCCAGGAGGGTCGCCTGCCGCACCGCCAGGGCGACCCCGGCCCGGCCCGCCACCAGGATGCCGACCAGGACCGGCAGCACCTCGATGATGATGACGAAGGCCACCGTCAGGATGACCACCACTGGCAGGTCGAACTGGGTCAGGATGCCTTCCACCTGATGGCCGAGGATGAGGCCGATGGCGATCATGACCAGGGTGATGGCCGGCAGGATCGACAGGCCGGACTGTTGCAGGGCGGCGGCAAAGGCCGGCAGGTCGAACCGCTCCCGCCCCGCCAGGACCCGGCCGTAGAAGACCAGGCAACTGGCCAGGGCCAGGGCCGCCAGGCCCAGGGCCTCGATCCAGCCCCGGGGGCCGCGGAAGTTTAGTAGTCGAAGGTCCATGTCAGGCCGGCGCCATCCGGATTGAGCAGGATGCATTTGTTCGGCATGCCCATCAGGTTGTTCCTCCCGCTCACTTCAGTCGATCCTTTGTCAATGGCCTCGCCGTGGGTTCCCGTCTCAGGGGCCGGAGTGGGGCCACTCATGTCCACGGCATGGCCGCTATCGAAGGCGCTGCCGGCATCGGAGGCTGTAGCGCGGGGCGCGAAAATCCCTTCCATTCGGGCACCAGCTTGGGCTGTCGCTGAGGTCTCCGCGAAGCTGGCTGGCTCCCTGTGATCCAAAATGAGGTGGATCTCGGCGCGGCGGGCGAACCAGGTGGCCAATTCCGCCTCTCCGCGCAGGCTGATCCGCCGTTCGGCCCGGGTCAGCAGGTCCAGGAAGTCCCGGCGGGCGGCGGGCGGGGTCAGCCCGGCCAGAATCTGGCTGAGGGGGCGGGGCAACAGCAGGAAGAGACCGGCAGCCTCCATCAACACGCGGGCCAGGTCGCGTTCCCGGGCATCGGCCAGGGTGGAGGCGATGACCAGGGCCCGGTCCGGATAGCGTTCACGCAAGCACTCTTCCAGCGCCAGCGCCAGGCGGCGCAGGGGCTTAGCCGTCGGACAGGCGGGTCCGGGAGGATGGACGCCGAGGATGAGCAGCCGTTGGATGCCGAGTCCCAGCCGGGCGGCCAGGGTCGGCAGGCCGCGCACGGCGAAGCGGTCGAGGTCCTTCATCGGCTCCGACAGGTCCGCGTAGGGGATGAGCTGGGGGTGCAGCTTGCGGGCATTGTCCCGCACCGGGGCGTAGGACCAGCCATCCAGATAGCGATCCGCCGCCCAGCGCTCGTGTTCGACCATCGCCAGCCGCTCGACCTCCAGGGGGCTCAGGGCGAAGGCCTCCACCAGGTCCTCCGGCACCGCCCGGCAGTCGGTGACGGCGAGCTTGGCCCAGACATGGTCGGCCTGGTGGCGGTTGGCCTGGCGATAGGAGGTTGCCAGCCGCTCCCAGGGCTGGCCCGCGGGCTCCTGGGTCAGGTCCCGCCCCTGGGCGGCGATGGTGTCGCAATAGTGCTCGTGGATGGTGCGCGCCAGTTCGTCCCCGGCGCCATCGAGGAGCAGGGCGGCGCTGCAGGCCTCCCGCCGGTAGGCGATGGGGATGATCTGGCCATCCCAGTCGTCGATATCGCCCCCCGGTTCGGTATCGCCTACCTCCAGCAGCACCGGGGGGGAGACCCCCTGGCGCGCCGCCAGTTCGACAGTCAGGCGGCGCGCCAGGGCCAAGCTGGCGCTGCCGACGTTATCAGTAACGCAACAGGCCAGGCCGGGGGGGCTGGTCTGATGGGTAGGGGGGAGGGTCAGGGCAGGGGTGCCGATGTTATCAACGGCGGGAGAGTCGATGCATACCAGCGCGAGGCTCACCGGCGGGATGGCCGGGGGCCTTGAATTCAGGTCGTGGGCGTCCTCCGGCTGGAGGAGGCTGGTCAGCGCCGCCAGGGGCGCGAAGCGCAGCACCGCGATGAGGGGGGCCTGGGGATAGGCGGCCAGGAATTCGGCGGCTACGGTCTCGTGGCGGTCGCAGACTAGGCTGATCCAGGGTCGGCCCTGGCCATAATGGGCCAGGCGCAGGGCCTGCAGCAGCAGGGATCGGGCGGGAGGGGCGAAGCCCAGAATGAGCAGGTGGGGGACCTGACCGAAACCAGGGTCCACGCCCAGATGCGGGGGCCAGCGGCGGAGGAGGGTGCGGGCGGCGCGATCCTCGATGGCGAAGGTCTCGACCCGTAGATGGTCATCCGGCGCCGGGAGTGGCAGCGCCGGGGCGGGGTCCCGGGAATGCATGAAAATCAGCCGCCGTCCTGGCCACGGCCCGCCGGAATGGCGGTGCCGGTCGGCCTCCCGCCCCCGGGGGATCAATTCGGCGACGAGCGCTGGGCCCTCCTCGGGATCAGCCAGGATCAGGACGGATACCCGTGACAGGTCCAGGGCCGCCAGTTCCCGCCGGTCGATACGCCGCGCCCGGTGGCCATCCCGACGCAGACCGAGGACCACCTGCTCCGCCAGTAGATCCTTGCCCAGGACCAGGACGGGTGTATGGAGGAAAGGCAGCGTCATCCCGTGCTTGCCCTCAGGTGGAAATGGCTTGCGCCACCAGCCGGAGCAACTGGTCCCGGGCACTCATCCAGTCCAGAACCTCGATCATGGCGGGATCCAAGACCGATTGGGCGTCCCAAGGTGGCGGCCCTTCTCCCCGACGCCAGGCGACCAGGGCGTCCGCCGTGCCGCCGCTGCCGGCAAGCGCCAGGACCCGGCCAGCCTGGCCTAGCCGGCACTGGACGTCACGCCGGGTGATCTCCCCGCCCCCGGCCACCAGCATCAGGGTCCGGGCCCCACTAGCGAGCCAATCAGCCGCGGCCATGAGCCAGGGGGATTCGTCACCCCAGTGATACCCCGGCACCAGGAGGAAATGGCTGTGATGGGGGTCCAGGGCAACCCGTGGCTCCTTCCCCGCGTCACGCTCGGGCGCCGAGCCGAATCTCCGGTCCGTTACCGGCCCCCCGTTGGCGGTAGACCCCGGCATAAGGCCGGCGGATCCGGCTACCGGGAGCTGGCTCTCGTCAAGGCAATCTGGCGAGCATCTCGCCGGCGCTTTCACCCGGCCGCGAGGCGCGATCCCGATGAGCGGAAAACATCCGCTGGCGCGCTGACGCGCCTCACCCATCAAGGCCATGACCCCAACATGGGTGCCACCGTCGATCACCGCCGCCCCCAGCCGATCCAGGACGGGCACCAGGTCTCTCAACAGGGGTCGCAGCCGTACCGCCACCCCCTCGTCGAGATTGGCGGCTCCGCCCACCAGGATCAGCACCGGTCGGGGTCCGGTCAGTCCGATAGCGGCCAGAGCGCTCCCCACCACCGTCACCGGCATGCCCTGGGGGCAGGCGAACACCGCCGGGGAAGCGAGGCCGATGGTGTCAGGATCAGGGTTCATGGCGGGGGAGGGGCATGGATGGAAGGTTCTGGTTGTATTGCCGGGAGGAAGAGCATTGTCCGCGATCCGTGCCATCCTGTCCCCGGTTTCGAGGGTCGGTCGGCTGCCTAACCCCAGGGATGCTGCTCCCCTCTTGCCATGAACGGATGCGCTTTGGCCCAGCCTGGCCACAGGATAGCTTCCGTTTCCGCACTGGTCCCACCTGGCGGTCTCACATGAGTCTGGCGCAGCTTGCCCTCAATACAGCGATGAGTTGCGCCCGTCCGGGGACGCCCGCCACGCGGCAAGCCTCGGCCCAGTCCCGGCATTGCAGTACCGTGACGATAAGGGGAATGGCCTGTTCCCGGTGACAATGGCCAGCGCGCAGGGCCGGTCCCAGCCGGTCCCGGGCCAGGGCCTGGAGGGCGGCCAGGCTGGCCTCGAAGGGCCGTTGGGCGAAGGCGAAGGCGGCCAGTTCCTGCCAATCGGGGTCACGGTCAGCTTCATCCCCATCTGTTGATCGCTGTCGCCGGGCCTCGCGGGCAGCGCGGTTAGACCCATCGTCACCGCCGTCTTTCGGTCGCTGGCCGGCGAGGGACTGAATCCATGGCGCTGCTGAAGCCGGGGAGCTGAACGCCAACAGGTCGGCAACCAGGCCAGGCTCCAGGTGGCGGAAGGGGCCGGCCAGCAGGAAAGGGAAGCGGCGGCGGTAGCGCGCGGTGGCCCGTCGCGCCAGGTCCTCGCCCGGCGGCGAGAGGGGGCGCAGGACCACGGCGGCATGGACGCCGCTGGCGGCATTGCGGCTGGTCCCCAGGTGGATGGGGTGCAGGCCGCAGGCGGACCAGAACCGCAGAAGGTCGGCGGTTGCGCCGAAGCTGGAGCCCAGCAGATCCAGACCCTCGGCCCGGGCCTGGGCCTCGATCTCCTGGAGCAATCGCCGCCCCAGGCCCCGGCCCTGGATGGCGGGATGAACGGCGAGGCGAACGATCCGGGCCCAACGCAAGTCTGGGGCTTCCGCCAGGCCAGCATGGGCGCTGAGGGTCTGGGGCAGCAGATGCCCCTGGGGACGTCGCCGTCCCTGGTAGATGTCCGCCGCCAGATCGGCGGGCAGGCCACCCTCCCGGGCGACCAGGGCGGTGGCGACGATCTGGCCGCGGTGGCGCAGGGCCTGGACCTGAAGATTGGGCCCGTCCAGCAGGTGTCGCAGATCCAGCGGCCGGGTCTGGTAATGGGCCAGTACCAGGAGGCCGAAAAGTTGCGACAGGCTGGCCTCATCCCGGGCCAGGGTGTCGCGGTCGAACAGGAGCGGCTCCACGCTGTCCGGCCGGGCCGCGACCACCTCTTGGTCGCCAGCGGGGGTGGCATCCAGCAATAGGGCACGGCCGACCAGGGCCTCGAGGGGATCATCTGGGGCCCAGCGGATGGGTGTCTGGAGCTCGATCCGCCGAAAGTCGGGGGTCAGGCGCTCCAGGGTGTGGCGAAAGCGGACCTCGAAGCCGCGTCCGGTACCCTCGTAACCATGGATGGTGGTGGCGAAGACCAGGCGGGGATAGGTTTGGAGCAAAATTTCCAGCAAGGGAGCGGGGATGGCCGCCGCCTCGTCCACCAGCAGCAGTTCCGCCGGTTCGGGATGCTGACAGAGGGCGTCCGGGGCCAGAAAGCGCAACTCCCCGGTGGCGTGGGCGTCTGGGCGGCGCGGGGCGGCATGGCGGAACAGAGGTTCGACGGCGCTCAGGCGAGGGGCGGTGACCAGGATGCGCCGCATCCCGCTGGCCAGGAGTTCGCCGGCGGCGAGACCCAGGGCGGCGGTCTTGCCGCGCCCGCGGTCCGCGACGATGATCAGCGGCCGGCGGGGGCGCCCCCGGGCGGCGCGCAGAATGGCCGCCACCGCCAGACGCTGATCCCGGGTCCGGCAAAGGAGGTCCGGATGCCGCGGAGGGCGACCCGGGTCGGAGCCGGTATCGCAGCCCGGGTCTGAGTCCCGACCGGGAGGCGACTCCCGTGCCGTCCCCGGGGCAGGTTCCTGTGTCGGCTGTTGGGTCGAGTCCGGGGCCAGGTCTGGGTCCGCGGCCAGCTCCGGGACCGACCACCAGGGTGTCGGGAGCGGTGGGGGAATCGGGACACCCTCCTCGACCCGGATCAGCCCCGCCGCGCCCGCCAGGACCCGGGTCAGTCGGCTCAGGAAGCGGTGGCCAAGCTGGTCGGGCCCATAGGGCAGGACGGCGACGCGCCTGGCCTGGGGATCGGGCAGGGCAGGCCAGCGCGGCAGGGGAGGGGTCAGGAGCAGCAGCAGACCGCCACCGCGCAGGGCGCCCGTGGCGGCCCCAAAGCTGTCCGGGTCGAAGCCAGCGTGGGCGTCGTAGACCAGATAGGCGAGTTCCTGGCCCAGCACCCGCTGGCCCGCGGCGAGGGGCTGCCGGTTAGCCGGCCCGGGACCGTCGGACAGCCAGACGCCCTGGCCTGGACTTGCCGTCAGACAGGCCTCCGCGGCCAGGCGGCACCAGGGAGCGGAACCGGCGAGGAGCAGGGCCAGGCGGTGACGGCGCCGCCGGGCCGAGCGCAGCCCGGTCGCGACGAGCCGATGGAGGGCATCAGTCCGCTGGGCGTCCGGCCGGTCGGCGGGATTGGTCAGGGGTGCTCCGAGATAGGCGATAGCCAACAGTAGTTCTCCGGCGCTCAGAATCCGATACAAGTATCACCCCCACCCCGTGGATGCCGTGATCGAGGGCAGTTGGCTTCAGGACGCTACAAAACAATACAGGTCTACGCCTCAAGGCCGGACGAGGCGCATGTCACCAGCGACCCCGGGGGGCCACGGTTTGCCCGCCGCGGCGGAAGCCGAGGACGACGCCGGGTGCAACCGACCGCCCCGTTCAGGTCTTGATCCCTACTCCCCGGTCCAGCAGGCGCAGGCTGTAGAGGGTCAGGGCGAGGATGAAGCC
>SBFV01000275.1 GCA_006227775.1 Gammaproteobacteria bacterium
GAGTTCGTCTCCGATCCTCAGGTCTTTCAATTTGATCTTGCCGCGCGGGGTATAGAAGTCATGCCAGGCGGTGGCCTTGATCTCGTAGCCGTCGGCCGTGACGACCTTGTAGACATCGGCGGAGCGTGCCGTCATGAAGGCAGGCTTGGCCGTCCGGACTTCCATCCGTCCTTTTTCGCCCCCCAGCGCCCGTTGATCCACCGAGACCTCCAGTGCGGTCCCCGAGTCATATAAATCCTGGATGCGGACCAGGCCAAACTGGGTCGCCAGTCGGGTATCGCCGGTTACACAGGGATTAGTGGCCTCGATGTGCTCGCAGTAATAGAGGTTGTTGTCCTTGTTGATGCGGTCCAGGAACAGGACGCCCGGCTCGGCGTGGTCGTAGGTGGAGGCCATGATCTGGGTCCACAGGTCCCGGGCCCGCAGCTTGCGATAGACCCAGAGGCCGTCCTCGCGCTGGTAGGCGGTGGGGCGCTGGTCGCCGCCGGGCTCGGCCTTGTGCACCAGTTCGATCTCGGCATCCTTCTCCACCGCCTGCATGAAGGCGTCGGTGACGCCGACGGAGATGTTGAAGTTGCGGAGATCGCCCTGGTCCTTGGCGTGGATGAACTCCTCGATGTCCGGATGGTCGCAGCGCAGCACGCCCATCTGGGCGCCGCGCCGGCTGCCGGCGGATTCCACCGTCTCGCAGGAACGGTCGAAGACGCGCATGTAGGAGATGGGGCCGCTGGCCCGGGAGTGGGTGCCCTTCACCAGGGCGCCGCGGGGCCGGATGGTGGAGAAGTCGTAGCCGACGCCGCCGCCCCTGCGCATGGTCTCGGCGGCCTCCTCCAAGGCGACGTAGATACCGGGCTTGCCCTCGGATTCGCCGGAGATGGCATCGCCCACCGGTTGCACGAAGCAGTTGATCAGGGTGGCCTGGAGATCGGTACCGGCGGCGGAGTTGATGCGGCCGGCCGGGATGAAGCCCGCCTCCATGGCCTGGAAGAAGCGGTGCTCCCATTGGCTCCGCTTCTCCGGCGCCTCCACCGCGGCCAGGGCCCGGGCCACCCGCATGCGCACGTCGATGACGTTGCGCTCATCCCCCTTGGCGTATTTCTCCAGCAGCACCTCGGTGGAGATGTCCTGTTCTTCCAGTTCGGGGAATAGGGTGTCCTGCATGGTCTCTCCTCTCCTTTTTTTCAATGGACCTAGTGGGCGCGGGGTATTTTGGCCCTATATCTAGTGTCCCGCAAGTCGCAAGAACGCTATATGCAGGGATCGTGCCAGCTGCCGAGCCCGGCCCGGCAGTTGCCCGGAATGCCCCGTCAGGACTGGATTTCGGCTACCACGGGGGCGTGGTCGGAGGGACGCTCCAGCTTGCGGGGGGAGGTGTCGATGCGGCAATTCTTGCAGTCTGCGGCCAGTTCTGACGATAGCAGGATGTGGTCGATGCGCAGGCCGAGGTTGCGGCGAAAGGCCGCCATCCGGTAGTCCCACCAGGAAAAGCTCTTCTCCGGTTGCTCGAAGAGGCGGAAGGCGTCCTGCAGGCCCATCCCGAGCAAATCCCGGAACTGGTCTCGTTCCGGCCCGGAGCAGAGTACCTGGTCGGCCCAGGCGGCCGGGTCGTGGACGTCCCGATCGTCGGGGGCGATGTTGTAGTCGCCTAGCAGGGCCAGCCGCGGGTGCCGCGCCAGTTCTTCCGTGAGCCAGCCGCGCAGGGCATCGAGCCAGGCCAGCTTGTAGAGGTACTTGTCGGAATCCACGCTCTGGCCATTGGGCACGTAGACGCAGATCAGCCGCACCCCGTCCATGCTGGCGGCCAGGACCCGTTTCTGTTCGTCGGCGAAGCCGGGGATGCCGGCGCTTACCTCGGTGAGCGAACCCTTGGCGAGGATGGCGACCCCGTTGTAGGTCTTCTGGCCGGAGAAGGCCACCTGGTAGCCGGCCTGCTGGATCTCAGTCACCGGGAAGGCATCGTCGGTGAGCTTGGTCTCCTGCAGGCAGACGGCGTCCGGTTGTTCCACGGCCAGCCAGTCGAGCAGGTGGGGCAGGCGCACTTTCAGGGAGTTGACGTTCCAGGTGGCGATCTTCATGAGTCTGGGATGGCGTTGCAGTCTTTTATAATGGCCGCATTCTGGCCATTCCCGCCCATCATGCAAACCCTCACCGTCGATCTTGGCGACCGCAGCTACCCCATCCACATTGGCGCCGGGCTCCTCGACCGGGCCGACCTGGTCCTGCCCCACCTCAAGCAGAAGCGGGTGGCTATCGTCACCAACACCACGGTCGGGCCGCTGTATCTCGAGCGGCTCACGGCGACCCTGGCCAACGCCGGCGTCGAGGTGCTGCCCATCGTGCTGCCGGACGGGGAGGCCTACAAGAACTGGGAGACCTTGAACACCATCTTCGATGCCCTGCTGACCCATCGGGCCGAGCGCAAGACCACGCTCATCGCCCTCGGCGGCGGGGTCATCGGCGACCTCACCGGCTTCGCCGCCGCCTCCTACCAGCGCGGCGTCCCCTTCATCCAGGTGCCCACGACCCTGCTGGCCCAGGTGGATTCCTCGGTGGGTGGCAAGACCGGCATCAACCATCCCCTCGGCAAGAACATGATCGGCGCCTTCTACCAGCCGCAACTGGTCCTGGCCGACACGGAGACACTGAACACCCTGCCGGATCGTGAACTCTCGGCGGGCCTGGCCGAGGTGATCAAGTACGGCCTGATCCGCGACCTGGCCTTCCTGGAGTGGCTGGAGGGGAACATGGACCGGCTTGTGGCCCGCGATCCCACGGCCCTGGCCTATGCCATCCAACGTTCCTGCGAGAACAAGGCCGAGGTGGTGGCAGCGGACGAGAAGGAGGCAGGCCAGCGGGCGCTGCTCAACCTGGGCCACACCTTCGGCCATGCCATCGAGGCAGGCATGGGCTATGGCAACTGGCTGCATGGCGAAGGGGTGGCGGCCGGCACCATACTGGCCGCCGACCTGTCCCGGCGCATGGGCAACATCGGCCAGGCCGACATGGACCGCATGGCGGCCCTGTTCCAGCGGGCCGGGTTGCCGACGGTTGCACCCGACCTCGGCTATGACGCCTACATGGGCTATATGGGCGTGGACAAGAAGGTGGAGGCGGGCCGCATCCGCTTCGTGCTGTTCAAGGCCCTCGGCGAGGCCTATGTCACAGCAGATTACCCCGAGGCGGCCCTGCGGGCGACGCTGACCGATTCGCCCTATCTGGCCGCGGCCCGGTGAGCCTCGCCCCCTACGCCGCCGACACGGCGAGGAGCCGTGGCCGCCGCTACCCGGAGCCGCCGGCGACGCCCCGCAGCGAGTTCCAGCGTGACCGCGACCGCATCATCCACTCCACTGCTTTCCGCCGCCTGGAATACAAGACGCAAGTCTTCATCAACCACGAGGGCGACCTGTTCCGCACCCGCCTGACCCACAGCCTGGAGGTGGCCCAGATCGGCCGCACCCTGGCCCGGGTGCTGCAGTTGGACGAGGACCTGATCGAAACCGTGGCCCTGGCCCACGACCTGGGCCACACCCCCTTCGGCCATGTCGGCCAGGACGTGCTCAACGAGTGCATGCGGGAGCACGGCGGCTTCGAGCACAACCTCCAGTCCCTGCGGGTGGTGGACGAGTTGGAGCAGAAGTACGCCGAGTTCGAGGGACTCAACCTTACCTTCGAGGCCCGGGAGGGCATCCTCAAGCACTGTGCCGTTAAGCGGGCTGAGAAGCTGGGCGACGTGGGGCGGCGCTTCCTCGAGGGTACCCAACCGTCCA
>SBFV01000215.1 GCA_006227775.1 Gammaproteobacteria bacterium
TCCGGCCGGGGCCTGCGCATCGGTCTCACCGACGCCCGCGCACCCCAGCGTGACTGGCCAGTTGGGGAGATCGACCTGCGCGTCTCCGCCCTCAGTCGCGCCAGCCAGCGCCTGCTGGAGCGCCTGGGCCAGGGTCCCAGCGTCTGGGAACGCATCCTGCAACTGGGCGCCAGCCCTTACCGCGACATGCGGGTCTGGGATGCCGTCGGTGGGGCCAGCATCCACTTCGATAGCGCCGATCTGGGGGAACCGGACCTGGGACACATCGTGGAGAATCGCGTCACCCAACTGGCCCTCTGGGAGTGCCTGGAGCGGTCGCCGGACGTACAGCTCCTCTGCCCCACCCGGCCCGCTGCCCTGACCCTGCCCCAGGAGAGGAAGGAGGGGGCCCAGGGCCCGGTATCCGACCTAGCCCGCCTTACCCTCGGCGATGGTCGTAGCCTCTCCGCCCGTCTGCTGATAGGGGCCGATGGCCGGGATTCCTGGGTCCGCGCCCAGGCTGGGATCGGTACTTCCGGTTGGGACTATGACCAGCGGGCGATCGTCGCCACCGTCCAGGTCAGCGAGTCCCACCAGGCGACCGCCTGGCAGCGTTTCCTGCCCACCGGCCCCCTGGCTTTTCTCCCTCTGGCGGACGGGCGCTGCTCCATCGTCTGGTCGGCGACCCTGGATCGCGCGAGCACCCTCATGGCCCTGGACGACGCCGCCTTTCGGCGGGAATTGGAGGAGGCCAGTCAGCGCCGCTGGGGGGGGGTGACCGCCGTCGGTCCCCGTGCCGCCTTCCCGCTGCGGCTCCAGCATGCCGACAGCTACGTCCGGCCCCGCCTCGCCCTGATCGGTGATGCCGCTCATGCCATTCATCCCCTGGCGGGGCAAGGGGTCAACCTGGGGTTCCTCGACGCGGCCCAACTGGCGGAGGATCTTGCCGAGGCCCAGGAGCGGGGTCGTGACCTCGGTGGCCTCTGGACCCTGCGCCGCTACGAGCGTGCCCGCCGTGGCGACAACCTCCTCATGCTGGGGGCGATGGACGGTTTCAAGCGGCTTTTCAGCAACCGGAACCCCCTGCTGGCGGCGGCCCGCAATCTTGGCCTGGCGGCAGTCGACCGCCTGGGGCCTGTCAAACGCCACTTCATGGCGGAGGCCCTTGGCTTGGGCGGGGATCTACCGCGCCTGGCGCGACGCTGAACCGGGCGCGATGCTGGAGGAGTGGCGGCGGGCGGTGGGCCGCTTGCCCGATCAGGCGATTCCATCCGGGCATCCAAGTTTTGGATTGGGCGCCAGTCTTGGCTTCCGGTAACCTAAACTAATTTTTTTGAACTGGCAACGGACACCTGAGCCCATGGCCGAGATCCCCGATATCACTGCATCCGAACGCTGGATCGTCCAGACCACCCTCAAGGAGCGCTACGGGCGTGACCTGGAGATCAAGCTGGCCGACGCCGAGATCCGGCTGCATCCCTCCGACCGGGAGTTGAGCCTCTGCCCGGTGATCTTCTGGAACGATGACGAGGGATGCAATTTCGTCATCTTCAAGACGGATGATCGGCGTTATCGCTGCCAGTTCTTCTACCGGGTGCACCAGCAGATGGGCACGGGGGTGGATGAATACGACGACCTGGCGGAGTGCGCCGTCTCCCTGCTCCAGGCCCAGGCGGATCATGTCGCCCAGGAACGCGGTGATCTGCCCAAACCGAAAAGCCGTCGGTCCTGAAGCCGGGCAGGCGCCCACCTGGGTTCCCGGCCCATCGCCACGGGGCCGCCAGGCATCACCCGAGCCGAATAAGCCGAACCCTGTTTCGTGACCGTTTTGTGACCTATTAGATACCGAGTCGGGAAGGGGAGGGTCGGCCCTGAGGGTCGAACCTTCCACGGGCCCCGCAACCAGGCCTGGTCTCTCACCTCCCTGAGGGGCCAGGCGATCAGCAGACCAAGAAGTAACGAGGGGAAACCATGTCCGCGAAGAATGCCTTCTATGCCCAGTCCGGTGGCGTCACCGCCGTGATCAACGCCTCCGCCTGCGGCGTCATCGAGACCGCCCGCCAGCATCCCGACCAGATCGCCAACGTCTATGCCGGTCGCAACGGCATCATCGGTGCCCTCACCGAGGACCTGATCGACACCAGCAAGGAGTCGGCCGCGGCCATCGCCGCCCTGCGCCATACCCCTTCCGGCGGCTTCGGCTCCTGCCGCTACAAGCTCAAGAGCCTGGAGGCCAACCAGCGCGAGTACGAGCGGCTGATCGAGGTCTTCAAGGCCCACGATATCGGCTACTTCTTCTACAACGGCGGCGGCGACTCCGCCGACACCTGCTACAAGGTCTCTCAACTCTCCGAGAAGATGGGCTATCCCGTCCAGGCCGTGCACGTGCCCAAGACGGTGGACAACGACCTGCCCATCACCGACAACTGCCCCGGCTTCGGCTCCGTGGCCAAGTACATCGCCACCTCCACCCTGGAGGCCAGCTTCGACGTACGTTCCATGTGCGCCACCTCCACCAAGATCTTCGTCATCGAGGTCATGGGCCGCCACGCCGGCTGGATCGCCGCCGCCGGCGCCCTGGTGGCGGACCAGGGCATCCCGGTCATCACCCTCTTCCCCGAGGTGGAGTTCAATCAGGAGAAGTTCCTGGCGGCGGTGAAGGCCAAGGTCGAGCAGTACGGCTACTGCACCGTCTGTGTCTCCGAGGGCTGCCACTGGCCGGACGGCCGGTTCCTGGCGGAGCAGGGCACCCGTGACGCCTTCGGCCACGCCCAGCTCGGCGGCGCCGCCCCGGTGGTGGCCAACATGATCAAGGATGCCCTGGGCTACAAGTTCCACTGGGCGGTGGCCGACTACCTGCAGCGTGCCGCCCGCCATCTGGCCGCCAAGGCCGACGTGGAGCAGGCCTATGCCCTGGGCAAGGCGGCGGTCGAGTATGCCGTCGCCGGTCACAACTCCATCATGCCCACCGTAGTGCGCAAGTCCACCAGCCCCTACGTCTGGGAGATCGGCATGGCCCCCCTGTCGCAGGTGGCCAACGTGGAGAAGTTCATGCCCAAGGACTTCATCTCAGCGGATGGCTTCGGCATCACCGACCAGTGTCGCGACTACCTCTATCCCCTGATCCAGGGCGAGGACTATCCTCCCTACGAGAAGGGTATGCCCAAGTACGTCACCCTGGAGAATGTGGCGGTACCCAGGAAGTTGGCGCCATTTTCCTTGTAATCGGGTCCCGGCGGGGACTCATACCCCTCGTGCCGCGGTTCCCCGCCTCTTCCCACGGGTGGGGGTGTCATCCCCCGTGGGGAGCTGTCCGAGGACCGCTTCCCCTCCCTGACTCGCAAAACATTTCGGTTGTTGGCCAGGCCGGCAAGGATCGGTGGCCTCTGGCGGGGGTGCCGACCCTGGGGACGAGGTCGTCAGCCTTCAGGGGCCTACCCATGCACGGCGGCCCCCGCCAGACGTCACCCGAACCGACGTCGGAAATGGATGCGCGATCAGCTTTCCTTATCCTTCCCGAGAGGCGACCATGACCCTGGATCGAGCCCGCGAGATCATCGCCCAGCAACTCACCTTTGGAAGCGGTTACAATCGCAACGCCGTGCGCCTTCTGCTGGGGGAAATCCAGCGGGAGCATGGTCTGGGGGCGGCCGATAAGCTAATTCAGGAGTTCGATCTCGAGTTCCGTTTCGGGCTGCGGCCGGGTATGGATCTGACGCGGGTGGGTCGTTGAGGGCCGCGTTCGACCAGGAATGGGCATCCCGGATCAAAAATTGTTACCGCTTCG
>SBFV01000201.1 GCA_006227775.1 Gammaproteobacteria bacterium
AAATCGTGACCCGGTTCGGGGAAAGGCTCAGCGAGGGTGGGAAAGTCCAGGATGGCGTTCTTATCGCTGCCCCGGAGGGCTCCGAGGTACATGCCATACATCATGGGCGGGTGGTTTATGCGGATTGGCTGCGCGGCTTTGGTCAGTTAATCATCGTCGACCACGACGGGGGTTATATGAGCCTCTACGGTCACAACCAGACATTACTCAAGGAAGCCGGCGAGTGGGTGGCTAAGGGCGAGGTGATCGCCCTTAGCGGTTCGAGTGGAGGTCGGAAGACACCCGCCTTGTATTTCGCGATACGCCATGAAAGTCAGCCTGAGGATCCTGAGCAATGGTGCGGCCCTCTGACTTCGGCCAAGGATGCCTGAACAAATCGTAAAAGCTGAACACCACCTCCTCTGTGGCCACTGATTTTATCGCTGTCGAGCTCCCCCGTTGATCTGCCGATCCTGACAGGCCCGACCAAATCCGAAATGCTCCGGGTATATAATCATTGAGCACGGCCATCCTAACCTAGACCCAATCATGAAGCATCAGCCAGACAGCCCTCCACTTCACCAGTCGCTTGCGAAACATCTGGGGTTCAGTCTGGCATTTGCCCTGGCGGTTTGGGACTCCGCCTGGGGGGGGCTCTGGGTAAACGGCCAGGACGCCGGTGTACAGGCTCATCAACTCCTGTCCCAGGGTCAGGTACTCCCCTCGGCACCCCTTCCCCAGCAGACCCAGTTCCAGCCCCTCCTCGCCGAGGGGAACCAGACATCGTCCGAACCGGTTGAGATACCCATGACTTCCGGTGCGCCCCCCGATGCGGGGCAAGGTACCGTTCCGGTTTCCGATCCCGCGCCATCCCCTGGGAGTCTCCAGCCGTCTGGGGATCAGTCGCCAGGCGAGGGACGGGATAAGGACAAACAAGACGACGGTGGCCAGGACCAAATGGAAAGTCAAGGAGATGGCATGGAGCCAGAGTCAGCCGTCGCGGGGGGTACTAACGCCACTAAGGATGCTCTGCCTCTGGACGATCTCAATACCTTTGCCGAGATTTTCGGCCGCATCAAGAGCGATTACGTGGAGGTCGTGGAAGACCGTGCGCTGCTGAAAGGGGCTATTCGGGGCATGCTCTCCTGGCTCGATCCCCATTCCGCCTATCTCGACGGGGAAGAGTATCGGGATCTCCAGGTGGGGACCAGTGGGGAGTTTGGCGGTCTAGGAATCGAGGTTGGTCTGGAGGATGGCTTCATAAAGATCATCGCGCCCATTGATGACACCCCCGCTCAGCGTGCTGGCCTTCAGCCCGGCGATCTGATCGTGCGGATCGACAACCGGCCGGTGAAGGGCATGAGCCTGGAGGATGCCGTCCATCTCATGCGCGGCAAGGTGGGTACCACGATCGAGTTAAGCATCCTCCGTACGGGAACGGACCAACCCTTCAAGGTCGAACTGGTGCGCGACGTCATTCATGTCCAGAGCGTGAAGAGCCGCCTGCTCGCTCCCGGCTTCGGTTATATTCGAATCTCGAACTTCCAGTCCCGTACCACCGAAGACCTGCTCAGTGCCCTTTCCAAGCTCAAGAGCGAGAATGGCGATAACCTCAAGGGGATGGTGCTGGACCTGCGCAACAATCCCGGCGGGGTTCTGAACAGTGCCGTCGCAATCAGCGATGCCTTTCTGACGGATGGGCTGATCGTCTACACGAAGGGCCGGGTAGCGGATTCTGCGCTGGAATTCAAGGCGGGCCCCGACGATGTCCTTGGTGGAGCCCCCTTGGTGGTGCTGGTGAATGGGGGTTCCGCTTCCGCGTCCGAAATCGTCGCGGGCGCCTTGCAGGATCATCGACGGGCTATCATCATGGGTACTCAGACCTTCGGCAAGGGGTCGGTCCAGACGATCATTCCCATCGACGATGTCAGTGCCCTCAAACTCACCACCGCGCTTTACTTTACACCCTCCGGCCGATCCATTCAGGCAGAGGGTATCGTGCCGGATATCCCCCTCGAACGGGGCCGGCTGGAATTGAGTGAACAGTCGGCACTTGGGAGCGTGAAAGAGGCCGATCTGGCCCGTCATCTTACCAATGGCGAGGATAAGGAAGAGGGGAAGGAGATACCGGAACAACCGAGGGATGACATGTCCCCAAGGCGGGAAACTTCTCCCGAAGACGGCAAGGATGACCGGGGTGAATTGGATGACCGGAATCCCGATGAGTCCGCTGATGTGGGAGCGGCTAAAGCTCCTCACCTTGCGGTAGCCGACTACCAGCTCTACGAAGCCCTTAATGTCCTCCGGGCACTGACACTTTACACAGCCCCCCGCGCTGGTCAGGCTGAGGCCGGCGTACCCCTGCAACCCTAGGTAGTGAGGAAGCGATTCATGACCCGCGTGCTTATCCCTCTGGCCCAGGGCTTCGAGGAACTCGAGGCCGTTACCCTGATCGACTTGCTGCGCCGCGCCGGTACCGAGGTTGTCACCGCCGGCTTGGAGCCAGGTGTCGTTCAGGCCAGCCATGGCACCCGACTGTTGCCGGATACTTTATTGGATCAGGTCATGGAAGACGATTTTGACATGATCGTCCTCCCTGGCGGTCTCCCTGGCTCGACCAACCTGGATGGCGATCCTCGTATTCATCAGCTCCTGGCTCGCCATCATGCGGATGATCGTTTCATCGCCGCTATTTGCGCCGCGCCCAAGGTTCTGGCCAATGCCGGTCTCCTTCAGGGCAGGTCCGTCACCGCCTATCCTGGCGCCGTGGCGATTGGTGATTACCCAGAACTGGATCTGCTCACCGCGCCAGTCGTGGTTGACGGTCGGATCATCACCTCCCGCGGACCTGGGACCGCCATGGATTTCGCCTTACAACTGATCGAGTGCCTGGAGGGCAAGGACAAACGGGATGAGGTCGAGACGGCTCTGGTGAGGGAGCTCTGATCGCTACCAGCTTACTGGTTCCGCCTCTGGCCGCTTTCGCCGTGACGGCGCTGGCGAGCCAGTTCCTGGGGCGCTTCCCCGGTCTGCTGGGCGCCATGATCGACGAGCCAAATGCCCGCTCCTTGCATAGCGGGGCCATTCCGCGCACGGGTGGGCTGGCCCTGCTGCTCGGGATAGGGGCCGCTATAGCACTGGCCCTCTGGATGCGGCCGGCCGCCCTGGTCAATCAGGTCGCCATTGCAGGGGATGATGCCTTGATCTGGATCTTTGCCGCCATGGCGCCGGTGATGGTCGCTTCTTCCCTGGACGACCGGGGCGAGGTGAGGCCGCGCTACCGGCTTGTGGCGCATCTGATGGCCGGGGCCATGCTCATCGCGGGGGGGCTGGAATGGTCCCACCTGGATCTGCCAGGCCTTTCCCTCACCTTGGGTCCGGTGTTGGCATTGCCACTGACCCTGCTGCTGGTGGTCTGGATGATCAATTTGTATAATTTTATGGATGGTATGGATGGCCTCGCCGGGGGTATGGCGGTCTTCGGCTTCGGAGCCTTGGCCATCCTGGGCTGGCGGGCAGGGGACCCGACCTATGCCTTGGCCTGCGCGTGTGTTGCGTCCGCGGCGGCGGGTTTCCTGATCGCCAACTTTCCCCCAGCCCGGATTTTTCTGGGGGATTTGGGTTCGACCAGTCTTGGCCTGCTGGCGATTGCCTTCTCTTTGCTTGGGAGCGTAAGGGGACTCTTTCCCCTCTGGGCCGCGGGCTTGGCCTTTTCCCCCTTTATCCTGGACGCGACTTTGACCTTGGTCCGCCGCGGCCGCCAAGGCGAATGTCTCTGGGAAGCCCATCGCTCTCATCATTATCAACGCTTGATTCTGGCGGGCTGGAGTCGCCAGCGTGTGTTGGGGCGGGCTTGGCTCCTGATGGCCGCCTGCGCCACCTGCGCCGTTCTTGCCCCTGACATGCCACCCCCCGAGCAATGGCTACTGCTGGCGGCATGGGGCACCATATACGCTGTGATGAGCTACCGGATCGGGCTCGCCGAACGGCTGGCCGAGTCACCAGGGGAGCGACACAGGCCATGATCGGTTTCTTTCCGTGCCCTAGGTCTTAAGTTGGCCAGAGATTTACGCAGATGCTGGGTACTGCCTTTCTTGCGAAAATACGTAAGGTCACCCCCCGGCTACCGCTAGGCGATAGGGGCAGGCCGGTCGTTTCGAGTGACAACCTGGACGAAGAAGCCCAGGGACCCGCGTTAGGAGAGTTGGGGATAGTGGCCAGCCAGGATCATTCGGAACAATACCCTGGCATGGAAAACCGGGGCCTTTATCCTGATCTCCTCAAGGACGTCCGCTCCGAGCCCCCTGCCAGGCCGGCGTCTGGCCATGAAATTCCGCTGGTGGAACAAGGCGACGCACTCAATTCAACGGCGGAATCCGACCGGGCAACCGCGACCCAATCAGCTACGACACCCGCTTTGCATCCGCTGACGCCCGCCGAGCGCGTCATCGCCCACCTTCAGACGAGTGGCCGGTTGAATCAGATTGACCTTAATCGAGCCAAACGACTGGCGGAAGAGGGAACTGACCCCCTCATTCGTATGCTGGTCCGACTCGGCCTGGTCTCTGAACGAGATATGGCCGAAGCCATGGCTGAGGTTTTCCAGATGGAGGTGGTGGAGCCGGACCACTTCCCCGCGGAGCCCGTCGGTCAGGAAACCCTGAGCCTTCGCTTTCTGAAGGACAGCAGGGTATTACCTTTGCGAGAGGATGATGGGCGGCTGGAAGTCGCCTTCGCCGACCCTACCGACCGCTTCGTCGTCGACGTGGTGGCCTTGGCCGCCGGCAAGCCATTGTTGCAGCGCGTGGCCTTGGCGTCAGATATCGATGCGGCCCTGGAACGACTGCACACTCCCAAATCATTGGACCAAGACGGGAAACTCGATGCTGACCTAGGGGAGGTCTCCGAGGATGACATCGAGCATCTCAAGGACCTGGCCAGCGAGGCGCCCGTGATACGTCTGGTCAATCAGTTGATCCAGAAAGCGGTGGAGTCCCGGGCCTCGGATATCCATATCGAGCCCTTTGCCGATGAGCTGAAGGTCCGCTACCGGGTCGATGGTATGCTCCACGAAGTGCCATCCCCGCCGGTAAGATCCACCGCGGCTATCGTCTCCCGCGTCAAGATCATGGCCAAGCTCAATATCGCCGAACGTCGCCTGCCCCAGGATGGGCGCATCCCTTTGCGGGTCCAAGGCAAGGAGTTGGATCTTCGTGTCTCCACCGTACCGACCATGTTCGGTGAGAGCGTGGTCATGCGCCTGTTGGACAAGGAAAGCGTGCGCTTCGACCTCGATGCCTTGGGTTTCGATGGGGGGCCTCGCGCGCGCCTGGACCAGATACTGGAGATACCCTATGGCATCTTGCTGGTCACCGGCCCCACCGGCAGCGGCAAGAGCACTACCCTCTACACGGTTCTGGGGCGCCTCAACACCCAAGAGCGTAAGATTATCACCGTCGAGGATCCAGTGGAGTACCAGATCCCCGGTATCAACCAGATCCAGGTCAAGCCGGCTATCGGCATGACCTTCGCCGGGGCCTTGAGGTCCATCGTCCGCCAGGACCCGGATATCATCATGGTCGGCGAGATGCGTGACCTGGAAACGGCCAGTATCGCCGTCCAATCCGCCTTGACGGGTCACTTGGTACTCTCCACCCTCCATACCAACGATGCCGCTAGTGGTGTTACCCGCCTCCTTGACATGGGCGTCGAGGATTATTTACTGACATCCACCATCAATGGCATTCTGGCCCAACGCCTGGTGCGTCGGCTGTGCCCTCACTGCCGTGAGGAATACCAACCATTGCCGGAGGTCATTGCCAAGATTCGTCGGTCTCTCGGCGGAACGGTTGAAACCGGTCATCTCTATCGGGCGCCTGGATGCGAGCGTTGCAATGGCACTGGCTATCATGGTCGCCTGGTTATCACCGAGGTGTTGCGCATGTCCGATGCCATCCGCCGAGCGGTGCTCGACCATGCGACCGCCACCGAAATCCTGCGCATCGCCATCGAAGAGGGAATGGAAACCATGTACCAGGATGGCCTGCGAAAATCCCTGGACGGACGCACGACCCTGGAAGAGGTCCTGCGCGTGGCGGAGGAGCATTAGATGGGGGCCGCAACGACAAATCAGATTTCTTGCCCGGTCGATGGAATACAGGCCGGGCACCCAGCCCCCTTGATCGTAGGAATGCGCAATCTGGAGACCAGGGTCCATGCCCAGCTTTAACTATAAGGCCGTGCGCATGGATGGTGAGGCGGTCGAGGGGCAGATGGAGGCCCCGGATGAGGCGACCGTCATCCGTCAACTCCAACAGGAGGGCCTGATCCCGATTTCAGCACGCCGCGCTGGCGGTTGGCGCGACCAAATCTTTTCCAGCCGGCGCCGCCAGCTTCTGACCACTAAGGAGATCGGGGCTATTACCCGGGAACTTGCGACCCTGCTGGAGGCAGGGCTGACCCTGGACCGTTCCCTCCAGATTTTGCTCGAGTTGGGAGACGAGGACCGTATCAAGCGGGTATTGGAAGACCTGCAGAACCGGGTTCGGGGGGGTGCCACTTTTTCCGCCGCCCTGGAGCAACAGGGAGGCCAATTCCCTCGCCTCTATGTGAATATGGTGCGGGCAGGGGAATCGAGCGGAGCCCTGGATGCCGTTCTGGGGCGGCTGGCGGAATATCTGGAGAAGACAGCCGACCTGCGGGAAACGGTGATTTCCGCCCTGATTTATCCGCTGATCTTGCTGGTGGTCGCCGGTCTGTCCGTGATCCTGCTGCTGGTATTCGTCGTTCCCCAGTTTGCCGTCCTCTTCCAGGATATGGGCGCTGCCTTGCCATTGCCTACCCGCATCGTCATGGGGGTGGGGGACTTTTTCCGCAATTTCTGGTGGCTCCTGCTGGTCCTTATCGCCGTCATCGCCGTAATGATCGAAAAGGCCCTGGCCAGGCCAGAGGTGCGAGATCGCTTCGACAGCCGTGTTCTGGGGTTGCCCCTCTTCGGCGACCTGATCTGGAAGCTTGAGACCGCGCGTTTCTGCCATACCCTCTCCACTCTGCTGAAGAACGGCCTGACACTGCTCAGCGCCCTGAATTTGGCCAAGGAGGTAGTCGGAAACCGCAAGCTGGCTGGACTGATGGCTGAGGCTGGGGAGGAACTCAAGCATGGGCGAGGACTGGCCCAGCCTTTTACCCAGCGCGAGATCCTCCCTCAGATGGCCTTGCAGATGGTCCGTGTGGGTGAGGAATCTGGCGCTCTTGAGACGATGCTCGCCAAGGTGGCCAGTATTTATGACAAAGAGACCCAGGCCAGTGTCAAGCGTCTGCTGACCCTGCTCGAACCGGCTTTGATTATCAGCCTGGGCGTAGTCGTCGCCGGGATCATCATCTCAATTATCGTGCCGATCCTGGGCGCCAATGAATTGGTCATGTAAACAATGCGGATCTTGCCCAGTGACAACGGATTCCCCGTAAGCCTGAGGTAAAATACCAAGCGAGCTTAACCCTTTTTTTCTGACTAACAGGCTTCCCCATGACAGTGAATGCTTACCACGCACCAAGGATTGCCCAAGACATAGCTTCAAGGGGCAGGAAAGCCCGTAACCGAAGAGGTTTCACTCTGGTCGAACTCCTCGTGGTGTTGGCCATCTTGGGCCTGCTCGTAGGTTTGGTGGGTCCACAGGTGATGAAGACCCTGGGGAGTTCGAAGACCAAGACCGCCCGAATCCAGATCGAGGACCTCTCCGCGGCCTTGGATATCTATCGTCTGGAGGTGGGTCGCTATCCCACGACTAACGACGGACTCCAGGCCCTGGTGGAAAACACTGGAGGTGCCCCGAACTGGAACGGTCCCTATCTCAAGAAGGCGCAGGTGCCAAAGGACCCCTGGGGGTTCGATTATCAGTACCTTTCACCCGGTCAGCATGGCAGCTTCGACCTTTGGACTTTGGGAGCGGATAATCGTGAGGGCGGTGAAGGTGAAAATCGGGATGTGCTGGGGTGGGAATAACGCACCCTGAGCTTGCTTCTTAGGCAGTCAAACGGCGTAATGGTTAAAGCGGGCGCTGACCACCAGCGGAGGTCTTCTCGTGGCTTTACCCTGCTGGAATTGCTGGTGGTGCTCGGTTTGGCCACCTTGCTCATCGCCATGGTTCCTCCCCTTATTTCCGCTGCCCTCCCGGGTACGGAGTTGAAGTCTTCCGTACGACGGCTTGCGGCGGGATTGCGCCTGGCACGGGAAGAGGCGATCCGTGGAGGACGTGATGTCGCCCTGACGGTTGACCTGGAGGACTCGAGTTACCAGGTCGATGGCCCATTTCGCCGGGTTTCGTTCCCCAAGGGGCTGGAATTGCAATTGGAAGTTGCCGGGACCGAAATGGTGGATGATCAGCGAGGTGCGATCCGCTTCTTTCCCGACGGCGCTTCCACTGGCGGTCGCATCATCCTGAGCCGTAGTGGATCGGGCTGGCAGGTTGGCGCCCAGTGGCTGACCGGACGCATTGAGATCGCCCCTTGGGAGGGCCCATGATCGGGATTCCGGCTTTCCCCACCCGCCACTCAAGCGGTTTGGCCCCTTTCTCGGAAAGTACGGGACATAAATTGGTGGAGCAGGGATTTTCCCTGTTGGAAGTACTCGTAGCCTTCACCATTCTTGCCCTGAGCCTGGGGGTGCTGATGCAAATTTTCTCCCAGGCGCTCAACGCCGCATCTCTCAGCGGTACCTATGGCCGGGCCACCGCCCTGGCCGAGGCGGGATTGGACCTGGTAGGGATCGATATCCCCCTGGAATCCGGCTTCCGGGGTGGCGAAACCGAAGATGGGCTCCAATGGCGGGTACAGGTGTCGGAAGTCTCCTTGGCAGATCTGCACCTCCTCGGGGATGCGCCACTGCCGGCCTATCTCATCAGTTCCGAGGTGGCGTGGGAAACCGCCCGTGGAACTCGGCATGTTTCATTAGTCACCTTGCGCTTGGGAAATGCGGTCCCTGAAGGATAGGCTTTGCCGCCCACGATTAGCCGGCGGTTTCACCCTGGTGGAATTGCTGATTGCCTTTGTCCTGGTGGCGCTGATCAGCCTTCTGCTTTTTTCCGGCCTCAGATTGGGGCTACGTTCCTGGGGGGGGGTTGAAGCGGCCGCGGAAATCCATGCGGAATTGCGGCTGGTGCGGGATTTTCTGCGACGGATCCTTGATCAGGCCTATCCGATCACCTTGATCCTGGATGCCGAGCAGTACCTCGTTTTTGCGGGGGATGGTCAGCATCTGGAATTTGTCGCCCCCCTGTCCGAGCAAGTGGGGATCCCCGGCCTCTACCTTCTGCAATTGGGGCTGGAGGAAACCGGTATGGGGGCTTCGCTGATTCTTAGGCGCTGGTTGCTGAATCCCGATGTACTGGCCGGCAGCCATGAGATACCCGCCTGGCAACCCGTGGGAACGGGTGGTAACTGGCCCCGGGTGAATGAGGATCGAGATGTCGCCGCTGGCGCCTTCGGCGTCAGCATGCTAATGGAAGGGATTGAAGAATTTGAAATCAGCTACTTCGGATTTCCCGCGGGGGAAGATCCGGCGGTCGGGGTAGGCGCCGAGGGAGAATGGCAGGCAAGCTGGCAGGGCCGTGCCACCCTACCGCAAGCCCTACGCATTCATCTGACCAAAGCAGGACGGGTCTGGCCCGATCTCATCGTTGTATTGGGAGCGAAAGAACCTTCTACCTTGGCGGGTATGGGGACAGTGATACCAAGATGAAGACCCGGCATGAAGCATTCCCATCAGCCATCGGATCACTCAGCAAGAATCAGGCGCACCAGCGAGGAATAGCCCTGTTGCTGGTTTTGTGGGTCATCACCTTATTAACGATTATCGCGTTAGGCATGACCAGCACCCAACGCACGGAAATCGCCCTGGCGGCCAATCAGGTCCTCAGCGCTACCTTCCGCGCTCAGGCTGATGCGGCTATCTACGTCGCCGCCTTGAATCTGCTGACCCAGCCCCCCCCGGAAGCTACCGCCGATAGGACGGCGATGGAAAATATGGGCTTCTGGGTCCCCGATGGTCAACCACAGCTGTGGCGGCTGGGAGAAACGGCAATGGAAATCCGCGTCATCAATGAAGCTTCCCTGATCGATCTCAATCAGGCGGAGCCTGGTCTCTTGCTGGCGCTACTCAAGGCCGTGGGTATTGAGGAGCAAGAATCCGCGCGCATACTGGACGCCATCCTCGATTGGCGTGATCCGGACAACCTTCATTTGGCGAATGGTGCGGAGGATGATGACTACGCCGCGGCTGGCCTACCCTATGGGGCTAAGGATGGACCCTTTGACAGCGT
>SBFV01000303.1 GCA_006227775.1 Gammaproteobacteria bacterium
GCCAACCTGCTCATCGTCGCCGGCAACCGGGACGATATCCGCGACCTGGACGAGGGCCCCCAGTCGGTCCTCACCGACCTGCTGATCCTCATCGACGCCTATGATCTTCATGGCCAGGTTGCCCTGCCCAAGCATCACCGCGCCGACGAGGTGCCCGCCATTTATCGCCTCGCGGCGCGCGGCGGCGGCGTCTTCGTCAACCCGGCCCGACCGAGCCCTTCGGCCTGACCCTGCTCGAGGCCGCGGCCAGCGGCCTGCCGCTGGTGGCGACGGAGAACGGGGGCCCGGTGGACATCATCGGCAATTGCGGCAACGGCATCCTGGTCAACCCTCTGGACCGAGAGGCTTTGGCCGCCGCTATCCTCGCCCTACTCCAGGACCCCAAGACCTACCACCGCCTGCGCGACCAGGGCCTGGCCGGGGTGCGGCGGCATTACTCCTGGGAGGCCCATGCCGAGGCCTACCTGGCCGCCGTCCGGCCCCTGCCCAAGCGCCACGTGTCCATCCCCATCGCCCCCAAGCGCGGCCAGCGCTATCGTGACCGTGCCCTCTTCACCGACCTGGATCAGTGCCTGCTCGGCCACGAAGAGGGCCTGCGCCAATTCATCACCGTCCTCCAAGGCCACCGCAAGTGCGCCACCTTCGGCATCGCCACCGGGCGGCGTCTGGATGCGGCACTGCGGGTCCTCAAGCAGTACGCTATTCCGCGTCCCGACGTCCTCATCACCAGCCTGGGCACCGAGATCCATTACGCTCCCCAACTGGAGGCCGATCCCTTCTGGCACGAACACATCGATCATCTCTGGCAGCCGGCGGCGGTGCGCCGCGTCCTGTCCCGGTTGCCCGGCCTCAGTCCCCAGGACAAGGGCGAGCAGACACCCTTCAAGATCTCCTATCACTACGATCCCGCCCAGGCCCCCGGGATCGAGGAGCTCGCCGCCCTGCTGCGCGGTCAGGAACTGACGGTCAATCTGATCCAGTCCTTTGGCCATTTTCTCGATGTCATTCCGGTGCGCGCCAGCAAGGGTCAGGCCCTGCGCTACGTGGCCCAGCGCTGGGGTATCCCCCTGGAAAAGATCCTGGTGGCCGGTGGCTCCGGCGCCGACGAGGACATGCTGCGCGGCAACACCCTGGGGGTGGTGGTGGCTAATCGTCACGGCGAGGAGCTGTCGCAACTGGTGGATCTTGAGGGCATCTATTTCGCTGATCAACCCCAGGCCCTGGGTCTGCTCCAGGCCATCGACCACTACGACTTCTTCCAGCGCTGCAGCCTGCCGCCGGCCCCCGCCGAGAACCCCGCGGCGCCCCTGGCGGAGCATCCGGTGCCATGATTCCCACCCCCTCCGCCCCCAGCGGGACCTGGGCACCGTCCACCCCCTTGCTCATCTGCACCGACCTGGACCGGACCCTGATCCCCAACGGCGCGCCACCCGAGTCCCCTGGGGCGCGGGAGCGCTTCGCCGCCCTGGTGGGCCAGCCAGGATTGCGGTTGGCCTATGTCACCGGCCGCCATCTGGAACTGGTGCAAGAGGCCATGGCGGCCTATGACTTGCCCCCGCCCCACTTCATCATCACCGACGTCGGCACCCGCATCCTCATGGACCCGGCGGAGGGCTGGCGGGCGCTGGATGCCTGGACCGCTTGTCTGGCCCCCGACTGGGGCGAGTTGGGTCCGGCCGACATCGCCACCCTCCTCGCGGACCTTCCCGGCCTGTATCCGCAAGAGGCGGAAAAGCAGGGTCCCTTCAAGCTCAGCTACTACCTGCCGCCGTCCCTCGCGCCCGCCCCCCTCCTCGCCAGCATCCGGGGGCGTCTCCAGGCCAGGGGGCTGCGCGTCAACCTGGTCCATAGCCTCGATGAACCGCGCCGGGTAGGCCTGCTGGACATTCTGCCCGCCAGCGCTTCCAAGCGGCATGCCATCGAGTTTCTGCTCTCCGTACTGGGGCTCACGGGCGAAAATTGCGTCTTCGCCGGCGACAGTGGCAATGACCTCGAAGTCCTGGTCAGCCCGATTCCTGCGGTGCTGGTGGCCAACGCCACCCCCGAGGTCCGCGCCCAAGCCCTGGCCATGTGCGCCAGGGCCGGCCAGGGCGACCGGCTCTACTGCGCCCGGGGGGGCTTCGGTGGCTGGAATGGCTGCTACGCGGCCGGCATCCTGGAGGGCATCGCCCATTACCACCCCGACCTGATGGTTTGAATTGGGCGCGGGTTCCGGACAGCCGTTCCGAACTCATCGCGCTTGGCAATCACGGAGGCGGTGTTCCGCGCCGGCCACATGGGCCCATGCGCCGCTTGCCAATACCCCAGGCCGCGGTACCGAATCGGAGGAATGACCTTGCAACACCCACCCTGCTTCTTTGGCGAGATCCTGATTGACGTCTTTCCCGATGGCCGCGAGGTCCTGGGCGGGGCGCCCTTCAACGTCGCCTGGCATCTCCAGGGCTTCGGGCTCAACCCCCTCCTGATCAGCCGCGTTGGCGCCGATGCCGCCGGGGAACGCATCCGCGGGGCGATGGCCGCCTGGGGCATGCGCCTGGATGGGCTCCAGAGCGACCCGGTACACCCCACCGGGCGCGTGACCGTGAGCCTGCGGGATGGTGAACCCAGCTTCGATATCGTCAGCGACAGCGCCTGGGACTTCATTGCCGCCGATGAGCTACCGGACCTGATCCCCGCCATCGTTTACCACGGCAGCCTGGCGCTGCGCAACCCGGTCTCCGCCGCCGCCCTGTATGCGTTGCTGGCCCGCCACGGTGTCGGCCCCGCCGCGCGGCTCCCAGCCGCTGCCGTCACCCGTGCGACGGCGGATCGGCGGACCGGGGCCGCGGCCCGACCCCTGCGCTTCGTCGACGTTAACTTGCGCCCCCCCTGGTGGCACGCGGAGGAGGTGCGGCGCCTGCTGGACGGGGCGGATTGGGTCAAGTTGAACCAGCAGGAGCTGGCCTGGCTCACCCCAGCCCCGACCATGGACCCAGACCCCGTCTTCAGCACCGCCGGACAGGGGGAGGCCACCGGCGTGGGAGAGGCGGAACGGGTGGTCATCGCCCGCGGCGCGGAGGCCTTGCGCGCTCGCCATGGCCTCGCGGGGCTGGTGCTGACCCGCGGCGGCGCCGGAGCCGTGGGCCTATTGGCCAGCGGCGAGACCGCCCAGGTCAGCCCCAAACCCGCTCCCCTGGTAGACGCCGTAGGCGCCGGCGATGCCTTCGCCGCCGTCACCCTCCTCGGTCTCCTGCGCGACTGGCCTCTCCCTCTTACACTCGACCGGGCCCAGACGTTCGCCTCGCGCATCGTCCAGCTCCGCGGCGCCACGGCCCCTGACCGCGCCCTCTACCAGGACCTGCGCCGGGCGTGGATGCTGGACAGTGGTCACCAAAGCTGAGGATTCCCATCGCTGACGCATCCCAGGGAAGGTTGCGGTATACCCTCCGCCAATCACCCCCAGGGTTTCCCGGGCCAGGCGGTTGTCCACACGGAGGCGCCATCGATTCGCTCCGCCTTGCCGCAAGGGGCATTACGCCATGTACGAACAAGTTTCCCACGCACAGCTCAACGACATCCTCGACCGGCTGGCGCCGGATATCCGTCGGACGGATATCCGGCACTTCTATACCCGTCTGGGGGCCAATTTCTACGGCATCCACACGCTCTTCAACCATTTGTACGGCCAGCGGCCAGATATGACGGAGCGGCTGGGAGACTTGGTGGATCGGCTGGCGCGGGCCTACATCGACCGCCCTGAGGAACTCCGTTACCGAGA
>SBFV01000146.1 GCA_006227775.1 Gammaproteobacteria bacterium
GTCGGGCGGGGGACGCCGTGAATCCGTCCCTGGAGGCTTGGCAACCGCATCCCTGCGGTTGTCACCCCCGCCCGGCGCCACCCGACCCTTCCCCCCTGGACGCTGAAAATCACGTCCGTCAGGCATGCGGAGCCGGGGTGGGTTCAGTCGGCCAGCTCCTCCAGTTCCAGCAGGCCACCCGGGTTCTTGGCATCCACCTGGCGATAGGCGTCGTAGAGGGCCGCCTGCAGGGCCTCTTCCATCACCGGGTGGTAGAAGGGCAGGCGCAGCATCTGGCCGACGGTGAGACCCAGTTCAATGGACCAGCAGATGCCATGGGCCAGGTTCTCCCCCTTGGGGCCGATCATTTCCGCGCCCAGCAGGCGGCCGCTGGGGCGGTCGGCATAGATCCGGAGCAAGCCCTGGGTCTGGCCCATGACCAGGGCGCGGCCGACCGGGGCCATGCGGACCTGGCCGATGGCGGTGGTGGCTGGGTCCAGGTCGCCATAGCGGGCGCCGACGGCGATGATGTTCGGGTCGCTGAAGATGATGGCCAGCGGGGTCTTGCGGCGGAAGGCGGTGTGGCCCTGGCGGGCGGCGTTGTAGCCGGCGATCTTGCCCTCGTCTCCGGCCTCGTGGAGGATCGGCCTTTCTCCGTCCACGTCGCCGGCGATGTAGACCGGCAGGTCCCCGACGCGCATGGTGCGGTTGTCGAAGGGCGGCAGGCCGCGGCGGTCCAGGGGCAGCCCCAGGCACTCCAGCCCCAGGCCCTCGACGTTGGGGGTGCGGCCGATGCAGCACAGCACCTTGTCCACCACCACGCCGGCATCGCCGGCGCTGACCCGCAGCCGACCGTCCTCCGCCTCGGCGATGGTCGCCGGCTGGCCCAGGTGCAGGGGGAAGGCTTTGCCCAGGATCTCCCGGGCCTGGGCCAGCACCTCCGGGTCGCTGATGCCGCCGATGGTGTCCAGTTGATCGAAGCCGGTTACCGTCACTCCCAGGCGGCGCAGGCTCTGGCCCAGCTCCAGGCCGATGACGCCGAGCCCGATCACCGCCACCGCGCCCGGCAGGTCCTCCTGCTCGAAGATCTCGTCGCTGGTGAGAATGCGGTCGCCGAAGGCGCGCCAGGCATCCGGCACCAGAGGCCGTGAGCCGGTGGCGATGACCACCGCCCCGGCGCGGATGCGCTGGTCGCCGACCGCGATCAGGGTCGGCTCCAGGAGCCGGGCATAGTCCTGGATGAAGACCTCCTCGCTCATCCCGTCGGTGCTGTTGGCCAGGACCCGATCCACCAGGGTGTCGCGGATGTGGCGGACGTGCTCCAGGGCTGCGGGGGCGTCCAGGGGCGGGGTCTCGCCGCCGGCCACGCCATGGCGCTGGGAGCGGCTTGCGGTGTGGAAGTCGTCGGCGACCTGGATCAGGGCCTTGGAGGGCATGCAGCCGACGCGGGCGCAGGTGGTGCCGGGCTCGCCGCCATTGATCAGCACGAAGGACATGCCGGCCCGGCGGACCTGGCCCATGGCGTTGAGCCCGGCGGTGCCGGAGCCGATGATGACGACGTCGACGTATCTTTCTTCCACTTGGCGTTTACCTCTCTCTCGCTGCGCGGGGAGACCGGGTGGGACCCCGGTCTCTCTCCGCCCCTATTATGAGCCCTCACCCCGACCGCGCCCAATCTGGACGCCTGGCGGGACCCTTTTCCGCCAGCAGGATGCGGGCATCCAGGGCGATGACCACCGCGAGCCGGGTTCCCCTGGCGACCCAGGTTCGCGATGACCTCCGGCACCGCCCTGGGCAGCGGGCAGACCAGCCCGAGATCGGCCGGCGGGGCGGTCGGTCGAGGTCAGGGTCGCCGGACGCGTAGCCTGGCCGTTCCCGGGGCGGTAAGGGGGTCAAAGGTAACCCGGCGCCGAGGAGAAGAGCGAATGACGCCGATAGCTCATGGCCTTGCGGACCCGGGCCTCGGCCAGGGCCATCGCGGCCTGGCGGGGCGGGAGGCGCTGGCGCCGAGCGTCCTCCAGCACCAGCCGGGTGTTGTGGCGAACCTTGTCCCGGATCACCTGGAGGGCCGCGCTCTCGGTGGCGCCGTGCAGTTCCATGGCGGCGCAGATGACCCCGCCGGCGTTGGCGATGAAGTCCGGCACCACCAACACCCCGCGCTCATGGAGGACGCGCTCGGCGCCGAGGGTGCAGGGGATGTTGGCGCCCTGGACCATGAGTCGCGCCTGGAGCTGGTCGACGTTGCTCTCGTCCACCACGTCCGGGCGAGCCGCCGGAATCCAGACGTCGCAGGGCAGACCGACCACCGCCTCCCGCGCGAGCCGCTCACCGTGAGAGGCATCGGCGACGCTGCCGCCGGCATCCTTGATCCGGCCCAGGGCCTGGACGTCGAGGCCCTCGGGGTCGTAGATGGCCCCCTGGCTGTCGGCGGCGCCCACCAAGACGGCGCCCGCCTCGGCCAGGAAGCGCGCCGCGTGGCGCCCCACGGCGCCGAAGCCTTGGACGACCACCCGCGTCCCGGCCAGCGACAGGCCCAGATGCTCCAGGGCTATCTGGGTGGCATGGAGCAGGCCCCAGCCGGTGGCGCCGATCTTGTCCAGGGGGATGCCGCCCAGTTCCTCCGGCAGGCCCACGGCACGGCCGATCTCGTCCCGCACCCAGGCCATGCACTCCTCGTTGGTGCCCATGTCCGGGCCGAAGATGTAGTCCTCCTCCGTGCGCAGGGCCTGGGCGAAGGCCCGGATCAGGGCGGCCTTGCGCTCCTTGGGCATCTTGGGGTCGCCGAAGAGCACCGATTTGCCACCCCCGTGGGGTAGCCCCGCGGCGGCGTTCTTGAGGGTCATGGCCCGGGCGAGGCGGAAACACTCCGCGAGGCTCACGTCCTCGGCCATGCGCAGCCCACCGATGGTGGGCCCGCGGGCGGCGTTGTCGACCACCAGGATGCCGCGCAAGTGCAAGGACGGTTCATGGACATGGACGATCTTGGTCGGCCCCAAGTCGTCCGCCAGGTCGAAACAGGTTTCCATGGCGATCGCTCCCCCCAGGTTGGCTAAGCATCCTCCACCTCGTCCTTCTCCTTCCCCCGGCATTTTGACTGTCGGTCCAGCCAGGTCCGAACAACCGAAACTGGATGCGCGATGGGTACAGCTTGAAGTATAGGCCAGCGGCAGGGAGCGGCTATGCCGGCAGGGGGGAGGCGAGGGTTGCCCGGGCCGGGTTCTCCTTTGCCTCATCGCTTGCGGGGGGTAAACTTCATCCCCCTTTCCGCTTCAAGGATTCAGCACACTTGACCAGTCTCTTTCCGGGGCTCCTGTTGGAACGGCGGCCATGAACGCGCGCGCCGAATCCCGCTTCGCCGTCGCCCCCGGCGGTGCCTTGCGTGGGCGCCTGCGGGTGCCCGGCGACAAGTCCATCTCCCATCGCGCCATCATGCTCGGCGCCCTGGCGGATGGCGAGACCCGCGTTAGCGGCTTCCTGGAGGGAGAGGACAGCCTCGCCACCCTGGCGGCCTTCCGCGCCATGGGGGTGCCGATCAGCGGGCCGGAGGGAGGCAGGGTGGTCATCCGGGGCCTGGGTCGGGAGGGGCTGCGGGCCCCGGCGGGTCCCCTGGACCTGGGGAACTCGGGCACCTCCATGCGGTTGCTGAGCGGCCTGCTGGCGGGGCAGGGGTTTCCGGTCACCCTGATCGGCGACGCATCCCTGAGCCGACGCCCCATGCGGCGGGTCACCGAACCCCTGACCCTGATGGGGGCGCGTATCGAAACCAGCGCCGC
>SBFV01000416.1 GCA_006227775.1 Gammaproteobacteria bacterium
CAACACTGCCTAAGGCGACCAGTCCGAAGCGTGGCCTCTCTCTACTCTGTCAATATCTCGGTCAAGCTATTCCGGGAACTCTGGCACCGGCTTAACCGAGATAACTTCCTAGCGGTTCTGGACGATTTACGACTTGCTGGCTGGCAACGAAAATGGCAGTGGATAAAGGAAGGACTCAGCGAATTGAGAGGGCGGATGCGTACCTCCTGGCTGGGGCCATTCGCTTTCATAGCCCCCTTAGCCTTCTGGACTTTAGTACTCGGGGTCATTTACGGATTAATCCTTGGCCAGGACCTGACTGCTTATCTCGCTTATTTAGCGGTCGGGTTAGCCCTCTGGCGCTTCCTCACCAGTTGTTTGCTGGATAGTGAAGGGGTATTTATCTCATCGCCCAACGCACTGGAACTCGCCAAACCGCCTCTCACCGGTCCGTTATTCCACATGACCTGGGTCAATCTGGTGATCCTGGTTGTGCAACTTTGCGTGTTTATTCTGGTTTCTCGCCTATTTGATCTAACCGATTCCTCCAGCTATTGGCTTACATTGACCGCCCTGCTCTTTCTGTGGATCAATAGCCTTTGGCTCTGCCTGCTGATCGGCATTCTGAGCCTCCGCATTGCGGGTCTGCATGGACACTTGACCCGTTTTCTTCCCTTGCTGTTTTTGCTTAGCCCCATCCTGTGGAAAGCGGAGATGGTGCAAGGGTGGGAATTTGGCGTTTATTTCAACCCCATCTATGTCTTATTAGATTTCACCCGATCGGTCCTACTAGGCTTCACGCCAGCCCCCGCAACTCTGCACGGGGCCGCACTGGTCACCTTCTTCGGTTGGTCGGTTACGCTCTTGATTTTTACCCTGTTTTACCGGCGTCTGCCTTACTGGGCTTGGGCGGGATCTCATCAACAATTCGCCGCCTTGGGGGCCAATCACCCTTCCTACCGTAGGCTGCTCCCGATGGAAGAGGACCCGCCCATCCCCATCCGCGAAACCCCACCCCCCGCGACCCTAGCGACGATCCCGTTACGCGCGATCGCCTTTTACCTGCCGCAGTTTCACCCGATCCCCGAGAACGATGCCTGGTGGGGCAAAGGCTTCACGGAGTGGACCAACGTCACGCGCGCGCAGCCGCAGTTTGTCGGCCATCACCAGCCGCGGCTGCCGGGGGAGCTGGGTTTTTACGACCTGCGCCTCCCCGAGATCCAGGCCGAACAGATCCGTCTGGCGCGTCACTACGGCATTTACGGCTTCTGTTATCACTACTACTGGTTTGGCGGCCAGCGGCTGCTCGACCGGCCCCTGCGGCAAGTCCTCGCCGACCCCAGCCTCGATCTCCCTTTCTGCCTGTGTTGGGCCAATGAAAACTGGACCCGCCGCTGGGATGGGGAGGATCAGGAGATCCTCATCGGCCAACAGCACTCCCCCGACGATGACCTGGCCTTCATCCGCGCCCTGGTCCCCATCTTCCACGACCCCCGCTATATCCAGGTCGATGGCAAGCCCTTGCTGTTGGTCTACCGGCCGCAAATCCTGCCCGACCCCGCCGCCACCGTCGCCCGCTGGCGCCAGGAGCTGGCCGATCAGGGGGAGCCTGGCCTCTTTCTGGCGGCGGTGCAAAGCTTCCGCGATGCCCTCGGCCCCGCCGACACCCTGTTCGATGCCCTGGTCGAATTCCCCCCGCATGGCGTCCCCCGGGTGCCGGTCAACGCGGTGCAGTTGCTCAATCCCCGCTTCCGGGGCGAACTGCTCGACTATGCCGCCTGCGTCGCGGCCGCCGAGGCCCAGGTGGACCCGCCGGGGGGCAAGCTGGTCTTCCCCGGGGTCATGACCGCCTGGGACAATACCGCGCGCCGCCAGGACCAGGCCACCATCTTCGCCCACGCCAGTCCCGCCGCCTATGGCCGCTGGCTCACCGCCTGCTGCCGGCGCGCCCTCGCCCAGCCGGCCCCGGATCGCCGCCTGGTCTTCATCAACGCCTGGAACGAATGGGCCGAGGGGAGCTATCTGGAACCGGACCGCCGCTATGGCTACGCCTATCTGCAAGCCACCCGCGACGCCCTCCTGGACGCCGCCGCGGGCTTCCCCGCCGCCGGGAACCGGCCGACGGGGGCCAATCCCCGCCTCCTGTTCGTTGGCCACGATGCCCATCGCCACGGCGCCCAACTGCTCACCCTCCACTTGCTGCGCCTGTTCGCCCGGCGCTTTGGCTACCGCGTCCGCCTGTGGCTCCTCGGTGACGGCGCCCTGCGGCCCGACTATGAGGCCCTGGCCGAGGTGCAGCGGCTCGATCCCGCGCCGGAGCGCCTGATCCCGGCGGCGCGGCGCCTGCGTGCCGAGGGTATCGACCAGGCGATCGTCAATACCGTGGTCAGCGCCGCGGTGTTGCCCGCCTTGGACCAAGCCGGGGTGGAGACCCTGGCCCTGATCCACGAACTCCCCCAACTCATCCAGGAGCGGGGTCTGGCGGACAATGCCCGGGCGGTGGCCGCGCATGCCACCACCGCCATCTTCGCCACCGATACCGTCCGCCAGGCCTTCGCGACCCTCGCCCCGCTGCTCCCGGCGCGGACCCGGGTGCTGCCGCAGGGCATCTATCAGGACCTCACCGCCCCCGCCGATGCCCGCGCCCAGGTGGCAGGGGAACTGGGGCTGCCCGCCGACGCCATCCTGGTCATCAACGTGGGCTACGGTGACACGCGCAAGGGCTTTGATCTCTTTCTCGACACGGCCCGGCTCACGGTCACGGCCGATCCCCGCTTCCACTTCCTGTGGCTCGGCCAGGTCGAGAGCGGCTGGCTGCCCCGGCTGGAGCGGGAACGGCAGCGCCCCCCCCTTGCCGGTCACCTGCACCAGCTCGCCTTCACGACTGAGGTCGGCCGCTACTATGCCGCCGCGGCTCTCTTCCTCCTCAGTTCCCGGGAAGATCCCTTCCCCTCGGTGGTGCTCGAGGCCCTGGCCTGCGGCGTGCCGGTGGTGGCGGCGGCCGGGACCGGCGGCCACTGCGAGTTGTTGGACGACCCGCTCAACGGCACCCTGGCCGGGGCC
Source organism: Gammaproteobacteria bacterium (assembly GCA_006227775.1). Lineage (GTDB taxonomy): Bacteria > Pseudomonadota > Gammaproteobacteria > Chromatiales > Chromatiaceae > M0108. The sequence continues at coordinate 3,043 of SBFV01000416.1, forward strand.
TGTGGCGAGGTCCAGGCCCTGGACCAGGCCCTGCGCAACCTGGCCGCAGGGGAGGCCCAGGACCCCAGCCGGCGGGCCCGGCGGGCGGCGGCCGCGCGGGCGCGCTTCGATTTCGTGGCCTATGGCTGGGAACTGCTGCGGCAGTTGACGCCGGGACTGCAACGCGTCTCCGTGGTGGTGCCCAATTACAACTACGCGCGCTACCTGCGGGCGCGCCTGGCCTCGATCCTGGGCCAGTCGTACCCGGTGTTCGAGCTTCTCGTCCTCGACGATGCCTCGACCGATGACAGCACCCAGGTCGTCGCCGCTTGCCAGCGGGACTGGGAGCGGGATATAACGCTGATCGTCAATGACCGCAACTCGGGCTCGGTGTTCGCCCAGTGGCGTCAGGGCATCGACCGTGCCCGTGGCGATCTGCTGTGGATTGCCGAGGCGGATGACCTGGCGACGCCCGACTTCCTGGCCAGCCTGGCGCCGCGCTTCGCCGCGACGCCCGCACTGGCCATGGCCTTCGTCGATGCGGCCCAGATCGACGGCGCGGGGCAGCGGCTGGGGGACAGTTATGCCGCCTATTGCGGCGAATACTCCTCCCTCGATTTCCACCGGGACTTCAGCGTCAGCGGCGCGACCTTCCTCACCCAGGGGCTCGGGGTCCGCAACACGGTGCTCAATGTCAGCGGCGTCCTCTTCCGTCGCGCGGCGCTGGCCG
>SBFV01000445.1 GCA_006227775.1 Gammaproteobacteria bacterium
TAACCCATGGGGGCTTATCTACCAAATGGCCGCGTTCGCCACGAGTCGGACAGCCCTCATGCCCCACGTCAGTGCTTTCATGTCCCCGCGACCCTGGTGGCGCTCGCGGACCCGGCGGCTGCCTCTCGGCTGAGACTGAGCCTCCTCGATCCGCCGCCCAGCGCCGCTTGGACTTATCCGCGGCCGCATTGGCGAGGCCCTGGACGCCATCGGTCACGACCCGGCCGGGCCGCCTATGCGGTTTCCCCAACTTACGCTACACTTCTTTTCCATCTCGCTCATTAGCCTCACGCTCACGCCGGCGGCCTTGCAGTGCCGGGGGCGCGCGTGGGAGATCGTGGCGGGGTTGCCCCCGCGACCTCGCCCTGATCGTCGAGCTGATGCCTTGGGTGCCGGCGGCGCCAGTCCTCCGCCGTTTTCCCCCGGCGGGCTGCGGCACCTGAAGCCCGCGATAAGCCAGGACAAGCACCGCCATGAAGCGCACCACCCAACGCCTCCTCTGGGCCTTGTCCCTCCTCCTGATACTGGGCGGCGGGGCCGCCTACCACTTCTATTCCACGACCAGCGCGGCCTTGGCGAGGGCCGAGAACGCCCAGATCCGGCACATGCAAGTGGCGCGGATCGGAGACCAGGGCGGCATCCGTTTCTTCTTCGCCACTAACCGCGAGCCAGTGCCTGACGCCGAGGACCGTCCCCCGGAGGAGCGTTTCGGCCGGGAGCGCGCCAACGACTGGCGGCTGGGTTATTTCGATACCCTCATCGCCCCCTCTCTGGGCCTAGGCCGTTGGCTGGATGCCAGCCGCTGGTTCCTGGAAGAGGAGATCAAGGTGCTGGATGTGCGCACCCTGGATCAGGCCGACTTCGCCGCCCAATTGCGGCCCCTGGTGGCGTCCTCGCCCCATCGCGGCCTGCTGCTCCTGGTGCATGGCCTGCGCACCGATACCGACTTTGCCCTGCGTGGCACGGCCTTTCTCGCCCACGTCATCGACATCGACGCCCCAGTGATGGTCTTCGACTGGCCGGGCAACCAGGGCTCCGCCCTGAGGGCCTACCGGCGCGCCCAGGCCCTCGCCACCGCCTCCGGGGAAGATCTGGCGGAGGTGCTGCGTTTCATTACCACGGAGATTCGCCCTGAGCGGCTTTGGGTCATGGCCAACAGCCTGGGCTCGCAGGTGGTGGTGGAGGCAGTGCATCGGCTTTCTCAGGACCCAGCCTTTGCCGACGCGGAGGTGGAGATCGACGAGCTCGTGTTGTCGGCCCCGGATGTCAGCAAGAACGAGTTCAACGCCCGTTTCCGGCGGGAACTTTCCGCGGTGGCGCAGCACACGACCATCTACGTCTCCTCCAACGATCGCGCGCTCCTCCTGAGCCGACTCGTCAACCGCGAGCGACGCCTGGGGGAGAGCACCCTGGCCGTCGATCAGGCCGAGATGCTGGATAGTGTCGCGGGCCTCTTCGACCTGGTGGCCCCCGGGGACGACCGCGTCGCCTTGGTGGATGTGACGCCGGTGAACCGGACGCGCAACTTCCACAATTTCAGCCTCGAGGTACCGGAATATTTCGACGACATCTACCTGCGGCTGGCCAACCCGATGACCCCCCTCAACCGGTTGCGTTTCGAGTTTCTGACCCCCGAGGGCAAACGCTATTCGGTCCTGACCCGGGATCGCTGAACGATCCCAGACCCGGCCATTCCTCTTCCCCCGCCGGGGTTCATGACCGGCGGCCTTCCACCCAACCGCGGAGCGCGCCATGCCCTCAGCCTTTGACGCTTTCACCACCCCAGCCCGTGGCCTCGTCATCGCGGCGGCCGTGGTCGTTCTGATCGCCGGCGCCCGGCTGGCGGCGCCGATCCTCGCCCCCCTGCTACTGGCGATCTTCCTCGCCATCATCCTGACGCCGACCTTGCGTTGGCTGAGCCGCTGGCGGGTGCCCAAGTGGGTCTCCCTGCCCCTGCTCTTCTTCCTGCTCATGGACCTGGGAAGCATCCTCCTGCTCATGACCACCGGCGCCCTGGAGGGCCTGCGCGACAGCCTGCCGACCTACCAGGAACGATTTGCCCTGCTGAGTTACGAAATCGGGGCCTGGCTGGAGGGGATGGGGATCGAGGGCTCGCTGATGGCCTTGCCGGATATCCTCGACTTCTCCCAGATCCGGGTCCTGCTGCGCCTCCTGCTCTCCAACGTCGGCAGCCTGGCGGGCACCGGGGTCATGGTCCTGCTGACGGTGATCTTTCTCCTGCTGGAGGCCAGTTCCCTGCCCGGCAAGCTGCGGCGTGCTTTCAACCTGACGCCGGCCGGGGAGGAGCGGCTTTTGGCGCTGCTGAGCGCCGTCAACCACTACATGATCATCAAGACCCTGGCCAGCCTGGCCACCGCCGGCCTCATCGGCCTCTGGCTCTGGTACCTGGACCTCAAGTTCGTCATCGTCTGGACGGTCCTGGCCTTCGTCCTCAACTTCGTGCCCTTCGTCGGCGCCTTCCTCATGGCCATTCCCACCCTGCTCTTCGCCCTGCTGCAGACGGATCTGAGCACCACCCTGTGGGTGGGCCTGGCCTACCTGACCATCAACGTCCTGATCGGCAACATCCTGGAGCCGCGTATCATGGGGCGGGGCCTGGGCATCTCCACCTTCGTCGTCCTGCTGTCCCTGATGTTCTGGGGCTGGCTGTTCGGCCCCGTCGGCATCTTCCTCTCCGTACCCCTCACCAAGGCCTTGATGGCGGCCCTGGAGGCCAGCCCGCATACCCGGCCTCTGGCGATCCTCATGGGACCACCCCTCGCGCCGGGGGACGCCGAGCCGGGCGAGCCACCGCCCGTTGGTGGCCAGCCCACCGGGAGCCCCCTGACGACAACATCCGATCCGGAGAACCCTTGACCAGGCCCCGGCCAGAGCCCCCTGATCATAGAATTTGATCAGTCCCCCCTTCCCTCTCCGAGCTACGCCATGAAACCCTTCTTCCGTTCCGCCAAACACCTGGGCATCTATCTAGGCATCGCCTTGCTGGGCTTTCTGGCCGGCGGCCGCGTCCTCTAGGTCCTCAGTGCCCTGAACAGTCCGCCCTTGCAACACCGGCATGAAATCGAGCTGACGGAAGAATTCACCGCCGACCTGGTCCGCACCCTGGCGGATTATCAGGCCCTGGAGGCGCGGCTCTACGCCGACCTGGACGAACGGGTCTGCCCCACCCCCCAGGTACCGGAGCAGTCCATGGTGCGCTACAGCGCCGGCAGCACCAGCGATCCCCGCGCCCGGGTGCCCAACTGGAACCCCTGACCTCCGGCTCCCACCTTTTACCGCCCCTTCCACCCTTATGCAGAGACCGTCAGCGATGTCGCCACCTAAGTCCATGCAGTGCGCGGCCAGACCGCGATTCACGCAGGATCTCACCCAGCCGCTTAAGGAAGGTGCCCTGGCGGGCAACGGGAAGCCGGGCTGAGCATGGCCAGTATCGACCGGGTGATCCTGCTGCGCTCGCAACTCGAGGCGCGACTGCTGCGGGTCTCCCTCTACGCCACCCTGGCCACCGCCGCGCTCGGCATCCTCTTCGGTTTCCTCGCCCAGTCCACGGCCATCCTCTTCGATGGCGTCTTCTCCCTGGTGGATGTCGCCATCACCTGGCTGACCCTGGTGGTCGCCCGGCTGGTGGCGAGCGAAGGGAATCACCGCTTCCAGAACGGCTTCTGGCATCTGGAGCCGCTGGTGATGGCCTTGAAATCCTCGGTCCTGATCTTCCTCGTCT
>SBFV01000137.1 GCA_006227775.1 Gammaproteobacteria bacterium
GCGACTGACGCCTTCGCTACCTGCCCATCCACACGCCAACCAGGTTTCGCGGGAGTACCCATGGGCAGGGTGACGATTCGCCCGCCGGACGATACCGCCACCCGTCGCAAGACCCTGCCCCGCCATCGGGGCCTGAGCCTGAACAAGCTACCAGCCAAGGATCCTAGCCGCTATGACCCATCCTTCTCTCCATGCACTGTCATCCCCAGGCGCTAGCGGAAAGGTGGTCAGCGCCAGCGATGCCGTGGCCTTGATTCGCGACGGTGATACCCTGGCGACCGGGGGCTTCGTGGGTATCGGCTTTCCGGAGAATCTGGCTCTGGCCCTGGAGCGGCGCTTCCTGGAGAGCCAGGCTCATGATCCTCGGGGACGGGGCCATCCCCGCGACTTGACCCTGGTATACGCTGCCGGTCAGGGCGATGGCCAGTTCCGGGGACTGAACCACCTGGGCCATGATGGCTTGGTGCGGCGGGTCATCGGTGGCCACTGGGGACTGGTACCGAAGCTCCAGGAACTCGCCCTCACCAACCGCATCGAGGCCTGGAATCTCCCGCAAGGCGTCATCAGTCATCTGTTTCGCGATATCGCCGCCGGTAAGCCGGGGACCCTCACGCGGGTGGGGCTGGGGACCTTCGTCGATCCCCGCCAGGGTGGCGGCAAACTCAACGCGCGCACGCGGGACGCCGGCCAGGAGCTGGTGCGGCTGCTGGAGATCGCTGGCCAGGAATACCTCTTCTACCCGGCCTTCCCGATCCAGGTTGGCTTCATCCGCGGTACCACCGCCGATCTGGACGGCAACATCACCATGGAGCGTGAGGCCCTGACCCTGGAGGCCCAGGCCATCGCCATGGCGGTGCACAACTCCGGCGGTCTGGTCATTGCCCAGGTCGAGCGGATCGCCGAACGGCATAGCCTTCACCCCCGCCAGGTCAAGGTCCCTGGCATCCTGGTGGATTGCGTGGTGGTGGCGGAGCGCCAGGAGTACCACCCGCAGACCTTCGCCGAGGCTTACAACCCCGCTTTCGCGGGGGAGATCCGGGTGCCACCCGCGTCCCTTTCGCCCCTGCCGCTGGACGAGCGCAAGGTCATCGCGCGCCGGGCCGCCCTCGAACTGGTCGCCAACGCCATCGTCAACCTGGGTATCGGGATGCCCGAGGGTATCGCCGCGGTGGCGACGGAGGAGGAGATCCTCGATCTCATCACCCTCACCGCCGAGCCGGGGGTGATCGGCGGCATACCGGCGGGGGGGCTGAGCTTCGGTGCCGCCATCAATACCCAGGCCGTCATCGATCAGCCCAGCCAGTTCGATTTCTACGACGGCGGGGGGCTGGACATCGCCTTCCTCGGCCTGGCCCAGGCCGACCACCAGGGGAGTCTGAACGTCTCCCGGTTCGGTACGCGGCTGGCGGGGGCGGGCGGTTTCATCAACATCAGCCAGAGCGCCCGGCAACTGGTCTTCGTGGGCACCTTCACCGCGGGTAAGCTGAAAATCGATGTCAAACGAGATGGTCTGCACATCCTCACCGATGGCCATCAGCGCAAGTTCGTCCGGGAGGTCGAACACCGTACCTTCAGCGGCCCGATCGCGGCGGCTCAGGGCAAGCGGGTGCTCTACATCACCGAGCGCTGTGTCTTCCGTCTCACCCCCGCGGGGATCGAGCTGATCGAAATCGCCCCGGGCATCGATCTCCAACGGGACATCCTGGACCAGATGGACTTTGTCCCGCTCATGCCGCGGCCGCCCGAGCTCATGGACGAACGGCTGTTCCGCGCCCAGCCAATGGATTTGCGGACCAGGCTGTTGGCGCTCCCCCTGGCGGAGCGCATGTCCCACGATCCCGCACTTGACCTCTTCTTCCTCGATCTTGGGGGCTTGAGTCTGCGCAGCCCCAGGGACCTGGACGGGTTCCTCCAGACCCTGACCGACCGGCTGACCGGCATTGGCCGGAAGGTGGGCTTCGTCCTCTGCGATGACCGCTTCACCCTCGCCCCGGACCTACAGCCAGCCTATGCCCAGACCATGAACACCCTGCTCCAGCGCCATGCCATCCAGGTGCGTCGCTATGGTGCCCGGGCCTTCGATCATCTCCGGCGACAAGGACGAGATCCAGGCCATGCCCGTGGCGGCGTTCCGTAACCGGCTCCTCCATGGGGCAGGGGAGAGCGGCTGTCCGGTCATCGAGTGGCTGACCTTCTCGCTCCAGATCGAGGGCGGGTATGGCGATTGAGATCACCGGGGGGTAGGCGCCACTTTCGCCGTTGTCCCCGCGCCTCGTGGACCAGTGCATGGCCATGCCGGCGGGTGCCTTGGAGGCGGCCATCTTCCTGCGGGAGGGAGTCATATTACCGTCGGCTGACCGAAACCGGCGGAGGTATCGCCGATCTGCTGACCATGCCAGGCGCGGAGGACACCGACCCCAAGGTCACCGCCTATGATCGCATCGCCACCAACTGCAACTCCAAACCCAGCGCCCGCGCGATCTTCAGAATCAGCGCAAACGACGGGTTGCCGTTGGCCGACAGCGCCTTGCGCAGCCCTTCGCGACTGATACCGACCTGTCGCGCCAGTTCGCTTTGGTTGCGCGCACGGGCAATCGTTTCGAGTGCGCGTCGGATCAGGCTCCCGTCACCGGGGTCTTCTTCGAGGCAGGCTTCCAGGTACAAGCGGATGTCCTCTTCGGTGTCGAGGTAATCGGCGCTGTCCCAGCGGGTGAAGGTTTCGGTCATCGGTCAGTCGCCCCAGTCTTTGGCTATCGCCTTGGCGTGCGCGATGTCGCGCTGTTGCGTGGTCTTGTCGCCATCGCACAGCAGCACGATCAGCGCGCCGCCCTTGCGGATGAAGTACAGCCGGTAGCCCGGCCCGTGAAAGATTCTCAGCTCGGAGACGCCTTCGCCGACCGGCTTGCAGTCGCCGAAATGACCATCGGCCAATCGGTCAATGCGCGCCTGGATGCGAATGCGCCCGGATCGATCCTCCAGGCCGCGCAGCCAGCGGTCGAAGGTGGCGCTTTTGAGAATCTCGATCATGGGACAACTGTAAACTACAGTTGGCGGTCTGTCAGCTATGTTTGCATAAGCCGGTGGGAAAGACGCTTGCCAGCCCGCGACTGCATCAGTACCTCTCGCTCCAGGGGGCCGATGGCCTGGAGGATACCGGTCTCCCGGGTGCGTGGTTACCGCCGTGACAGGGTAGGCCCGCGGCGGCTCCGGGACTATTCCCGCCGCAGGGCCTCGATCGGGTCCAGCCGGGCGGCGCGCCGGGCGGGGAAGTAGCCGAAGACGATGCCGACGGCGGCGGAGAAAATGAACGCGGTGATGACGATGCCGCCGTTGAAGATGAAGGGGACCTGAAGGACGTCGGCCAGGATGACGGCGGCGACCAGGGCGAGGAGGATGCCGAGGATGCCGCCCAGGGAGGAAAGCACCACCGCCTCGACCAGGAATTGCAGCAAGACCTCCCGTTCCAGGGCGCCGATGGCCAGGCGGATGCCGATCTCCCGGGTGCGCTCCGTCACCGAGACCAGCATGATGTTCATGATGCCGATGCCGCCCACCAGCAGGCTGACGGCGGCCACGGCGCTGAGCAGGGTGGTGAGGATGCGGGTGGTGCCGGTGAGCATGTCCGTTACCTCCTTCATGTCCCGGACGCTGAAATCGTCCTGCTCGCCGGCGCCGATCTTGCGTCGCTCGCGCATCAGCCGCTCGATGTCCGCCTTGGCGTGTTCGGTGGAA
>SBFV01000284.1 GCA_006227775.1 Gammaproteobacteria bacterium
TCGAATTGATACTGCCAGGGACCCATGCCAGAAAGCTTGACAAAGTCGGTCTGCACCTTGTCGGCGGTGACGTCAAAGGCCTCGCCGAGCTTGAGGCGGACCTGCTCGTTCTTCGGGGTATGGTCGATACGGTCCTCGCCGACGAACTGGGCCTGATCCTGGGAATCCCGCTTATAGATGCGCACCACGCCTTTGGGCAGGGGCAGGCCCAGCCGGGCCTCCTCGCGGTTGTCGAACTCCAGGAAGACGCTGGCCTTGAGCTTGACGCCGATCTCCCCCTGCTGGGCGCGGTAGTAGTAATCCTGGCCCAGGAAGAGCAGTTCCTTGCGGGCGGGCACTCCCTGGGCCGCCAGCAGGGCCACCTGCTTGGACTGATTGTCGGCGATGGTGGTGGGATGGGCCAGGCTGTAAAGGTGGTACTCGAACAGGGCCTCCTCCGCCATCTCCGGCGCGGGCGCGGCCATGACCCGCATTTCCATCATCGCCATGGCCGGCCGGATCTGGTCCCGTACCCGGTTGACGTCGCCGGCGACGAGCTGGAGCCGGGCGTCCCGATAGGCGGTGCCGCTGGTGTTGTTGAGGGTGACCCAGCCGGTCAGGTCGAGCCGGCTGTCGTCCGCCGCCAGCTCACCCACGTAGTCGGCCTTCCAGGACAGGCCGCCGGTGAGGTAGGACAGCTCCACCTCCTGGGGAGTGGCCAGGGCGTTGTCCAGCTTCATGACCAGGGTGGGACGATCCCGCAGCGTGGGCGGCAGTTCGCGGAAGACGATGCGGCCAGGCTCGCCGGTCTCGATGCGGTCGCCGATGCGCAGCACCGTGCCCTCGGTGGCGGCCAGTACCTCGGCGGCCTCCTCGGTCTCTTCACCCGTGGTGGGGTGGACCTTGATAACGCCGACCGGGCGGCCGACATACTTCTCCAGCAGTTTGGCGGGGGTGAGCAAGTCGAAATCGAAATTCTGCTCGACGACGCTGAGGCTGGCCCCTTGGCTCAGCCCTCGCAGCAGGGCCGTCTCGGGCTGAATCCTGGCGCTCACGTCGCGCATGGCCAGGTCGATGCGGCCGGCCGGCAGCTCCAGGCGACGGCGGTCCTTCACCAGGGCCAGGTCTTCGTTGTAGATGGTGACGGCGACCCCGGTCTGGTCCTCCAGGGTGCTGCGTTGCTCGTCCGGGGTGGCGGTCATGGCGCTCGTGCTCCAGAGCAGGACGGGGAGCAGACAGAGGGAGGTGGTGGGATGAAGGTTCATGCGGTCAGCTCCTCGGGGCTCCGATGGCGGGATGAGGCAGGCCTGGACCAGGGGGCGCCGGGCGCGCATCTCCGGCGCAGGTCCCGATGGTTCAGTCGAGCTTTTCCGTCTCGGCGGGTTTTCTGGTCTCCAGGACGATCATCGGCCGGCGTTTGGCGCTGTTCTCGTCGAGACCCGGGGCGACGACCCGGATGGTGCGCGAACTACCGCGCAGGGAGGGGAGGTTGAGGTCCAGGTACTTGGCCAGGAGCTGCTTGGCCTGCTGGCCCTTGAGCTTGCGCAATTGCCGGACCTTGGCCAGGGCCTCGTCCGTCGGTTTGGTGCCGCCCTGGCGACGGTAGTGGCGGATTACCGCCTCGGTATAGGAGAGGGTCTCGGCATAGGTGACCAGGCTGCCCGTCCGGTCGACCACTCCCTCGCCGGCGTTGTAGGCCATGATGGCGCGGCCATAATCGTTCTTGTACTTGGCCAGGAGGCGCTTGAGGTGACGGGTCCCAGTATCCAGGTTGGTCTCGGGGTCGAAAAGGTGCTCCTTGTCCTGGATGCCATAGTCCGCCGCGGTGGCGGGCATGACTTGCATCAGCCCCCGGGCGCCGGCGCGGGACACGGCCGTGGGGTCGTAGGCGGATTCGGCGGCGACCACGGCCTTGACCAGGGCCAGTTCCACCCCATGACGCTCGGCGGCGGCGGCCACCATCTTGTCCAGGGTGGCCCGATCGGGTGGGGCTTGGGTTGCGACTTGGTCCAGGGTGGCCCCGTCAGGAGGTGGCTGGTTTTCGGCAGTCCCAGTCCCCTCGGGCTTGGCGGCGGCCTTGGTCGCGGACGCCGGTGCCTTTTCCTCCGCCTGGGTGGAGGGAGCGGGGGGTGCGGGAGGGTCCGCGGCGGCGGCGGGGGCGACCATGGCGCCTAAGCCACCAGGCAGCAGCAGTGTCAGGACAAGCCAGCCGGAGCGTAAGTTCGGTGACATGCGGTAAAACCCACGGATGGACATGAAGGGAGACGCTCGCAATTTTATACCCATCGACCCGCCTTTTTCGGTTTTTTCCGGGTCGGCGCGACGAGCCCCTCCCCACGATTGCTACCCCTGCCAAGCGCCACCAACCCAGTCCTGGATGTCGTGCCCTAGCGTCCGTGCCTGGCCCAGCCGAAATCCGAGCTGCGTCGGGTATAGAATGCGCGGGTTCGTCTGAAAGCCTCGCTGGGAATGCGACCCATGACAACCCATCTCGACTACCGCGTTCAGCCTCTCTCCCCCGCGGCCCACCTCTTCGCCGTGGAGCTGCGCGTCGACCCTCCGCCCGCGGGCGACCTGATCCTCTCCTTTCCGGCCTGGATACCTGGCAGTTATCTCATCCGTAACTTCGCCCGCCACATCCCCGGCCTCACGGCGGCGGACCCGGAGGGGGAACTGCCCCTGGTAAAGCTGGACAAACAGACCTGGCGTCTCGCCCATCGCGGCCAGCCCGTTCGCCTCGGTTGGCGGGTCCATGCCTGGGATGGGAGCGTACGCGGGGCCTATCTGGATGACCGCCGCGGATATTTCAATGGCCCCAGTCTGTTGCCATGGGTCCAGGGGCTGGAAAGGCTGCCCTGCCGGCTGGAGATCCGCCGTCCCGCGGGTGACGCCTACCGCCACTGGCGCCTGGCGACCAGTCTGCGCCCCCTAGAGGCGGAGCCGTTTGATTTCGGCACTTATCAGGCCGATGACTATGAGGACCTCATCGATCATCCGGTGGAGATGGGCGCCTTCAGCCTCATCCCCTTCCAAGTCCTGGGCATCCCGCACTGGCTCGCCCTGACCGGGCGCCATCGGGCCGACGAGGAGCGACTGCGGGCCGATCTGAGCCGCGTCTGCGCGACGCACGCCGCCCTCTTCGGTGAACTGCCCCTGGACCGTTACCTGTTTCTGGCCCAGGTCACCGCCGATGGCTACGGTGGGCTCGAACACCGTTTCTCCACCAGCCTGCTCTGCGCCCGGGAGGAACTGCCCGACCAGGACATGGACCGGCCCACCGCCGGCTACCAGCGGTTTCTGGGTCTCTGCAGCCATGAGTATTTCCATCTCTGGCACGTCAAGCGCATCCGCCCCCGCGCCTTTATGCAGCAGGGCCTGGAGCGTGAGGTCCACACCCGGCTGCTCTGGGTCTTCGAGGGCATCACCTCCTACTATGACGACCTGGCACTGGTACGCAGTGGCTGCATCGAGGAGGCGGCCTATCTCGGCCTGCTGGCGGAGGCCATCACCCGTGTCCTGCGCACCCCGGGGCGTCTGGTCCAGACCCTGGCGGAATCCAGCTTCGATGCCTGGACCAAGTTCTACCAGCCGGACGAGAACAGCCCCAATGCCATCGTCAGCTACTATGCGAAGGGCGCCCTGGTCGCGCTGGCCCTGGATCTGATCATCCGCCGCGACACGGCCTGGGCCAGATCCCTCGACGACGTGATGCGCGCCCTGTGGGAAGGCTACGGCCGCG
>SBFV01000345.1 GCA_006227775.1 Gammaproteobacteria bacterium
CGCACCGTCCCCGGGCGCTCCCCCATGATGGCGGCGTCCACCACGATCAGGCGTGGGCTGTCCCCAATGGGTGCGGCCAGGGTAAAGCTGAGGGTACCGCCGTCGAGGAGGCCCACATCGCCGAGATCGGCGAAATCCCCCTCCGCTTGCAAGTGCCGGATCACCATGACCCCCAAGGCCTCATCGGTCATCAGGGTGTTGCCGAGCCCCAGGATCAGGGTGCGTGGGGGAATCTCAGGGAACTCGGGTCCATTCGGACTCGATCGTGGCGGTGACGCTATCTCAGAATGCGGTGGGGGGTTCATTGGAGGCTGGGTCGGGGTTCGCGCGACCACGCGGGGATTTTCTCGTTAAGAAGATGAAATGGCTCTGCAGGGAACTCGCGGGGAGTTATCCGCAGGAAAAGGATCTGGACCATAATAACGATCAAGGCACGGGGAATGACCCGGGGACCATGGCCGTGGCGGGCCGGATCAGGACCGCGTGGCTTGCACAACACGGCCCTCCTCTATTAGGCTATTCTAATAGATATTGGCTTGATTACGCTTTTCGGACCTGCCAAGGGCGGTTCGGACACACCCGAATCCGATTGGCGCCGTTGATCACCCGGCCCGGCCTAGCATACCAGCGGAGAACATGATCCATGTGCCTTGGCATCCCCATGCGCATAAATTCCATTGATGGCCTGCTGGCCCGCTGCGAGGCCAAAGGGGTGGAACGGGAGGCCAACCTGATCATGGTGGAACATGAGCATCTTGCCGTTGGCGATTACGTGGTCCTCCACCTGGGCTACGCGCTGGAAAAGGTGACCCCCGCGGAGGCCACGGCGGCGTGGGAAATCTACGACCAGATGCTGGCGGCCGAGGCCGCCATCCGCCCGCCTCTCTCAGGCGCCTAGGTCGGAATCCGCCCGTTCAGAGGTACTGACTGGCGATCCGATACTGGCGGTCGGACTCGGTCGCCTCCTCGCCCTCTTCCTTTTCCATCAGCTCGCAGTTCTTCGCCATGCGTGCCTGTACCGCCGCCTTCCAGGCCGGGTTGGTCTTGGGGGGCAACTGATCCGGGGGCGTCAGGGCCGCGGCGACCGCGGCGGCGACGAAATGGTCCGCCTGCTTCAGCCAATCAGTATCCTTGCCGCAATCGGTATAAGTCTTGACGGCGTAGGATTTGGCGGCCTTGAGGGCATCGTCCCGTTCCGTGTCGGCGAGATCGGGGCTCAGGGCAAGCTGACCAGCGCGGCGCACCCGATCGTCCAGGCAGAGATGCATGACGTCCCCGGCGAAGCGGGCACCCATGATGCGTTGCTGCTCGGGGGTCAAGGCGTTGAGGGCATCGCGGAGCTGTTGGTCATTGGCGATCTGGGTCATGGACGTCTCCGGCTACCTGGCCGGCGCCACCCCACCGGGATGGCGACCAGGGGTATATCAGCGATTTAGCAAAGTCTAAACATTCTTGCCCAATGGGTGCCTCGCCGCATTGATTCAAATCACCATACCATAGCCGTGATCCTTCCCCTGGTGATCCGGCCGACAGGGTCAACCAGACCAGATCACCCTGCCTTCACCCCGAGCATCACCATGAAACGTACCGTCTTCTTCGTTTCCGAAAGTACCGGCATCACTGCCGAGGCCATGGGCCACAGCCTGCTCTCCCAGTTCGAGGGGGTCGACTTCGAACGGGTCTACATGCCTTTCATCAATACCGAACTGCGGGCCAGGGCCCTGTTGGACGTCATCCAGGAGGCGGCGGAGCGGGATGGGGCCCGGCCCATCATCTTCAGCACCATGCTCGACGACCAGGTGCGTGAGATCATCCAGAGCGGCAGCGGTTATTTTCTGGAACTCTTCGAGATCTTCATGGAACCCCTAAGTCGGGAATTGGGAATCCCTCCCAGCCGGAAGTCCGGGCGCAGCCATGCCATCACCGAACCCAACACCTATATCAAGCGCATCGACGCCATCAACTTCGCCATGTCCAACGACGATGGCGTCCGCCCGGACAACTTCTATCGCGCCGACGTGGTGCTGCTTGGGGTCTCCCGCTCCGGCAAGACCCCTACCTGTATCTACCTGGCCATGCACTATGGCCTGATGGCGGCCAACTACCCCATCACCGAGGAGGACTTCGAGAAGGATGATCTGCCCAAGCAAATCTACGACGTCAAGGACAAGGTCTACGGTCTCATGATCGACGCCCACCGATTGCACCTAATCCGCTCCGAGCGCCGCGCCGGCAGTGAATATGCCACCCTCAAGCGCTGCCAGGACGACGTCCGGCGGGCCCGGATCATGTTCCAGCGCCTGGGCATCCGAGTCTTGGACACCACCAGTCAATCCATCGAGGAGATCGCGTCCCACATCCTCAAGGCGGTCAAACTCAAACAGCGCCGTGCCGTGGGGCACTGACAACCAACCCCCTCAGTCGGGTGGCAAGGCCGCCAGTTCGATGTTGTTGCCCCAGAGGCGGGCCAGGATCGGATAGAGGCGGGCAGGATCGCCGCTGGTCCAGAAAAACTCCCGGCCCCCTCGGGTGGGAGCCAGGAGCCCGACCTCGGCCAGACGGCGGCGGACCTGTCGGGCGACGGCGGCCCCCGAGTCCAGCACCTCGACCGCTGGTCCCGCCAGTTCGCTGATCAGGGGCGCCAGATGGGGGTAGTGGGTGCAGCCCAGGACCAGGGTATCGGCCCCTTGATTAAGCAAGGGTTCCAGATAGCCCGCCAGTAGGGCGCGGGTCTCCTCCCCCTCCAAATCGCCCGCCTCCACTCGCTCCACCAGTCCGGGACAGGCCTGGGCCAGGACCTCGGCCCCCCCATGGCTGGCCAGCAAGGCCGAAAACTTATCGCTCGCCAGGGTCTGGCGGGTGGCGAGGACCCCCACCACCCCGGAACGCGTCCGTGCCACCGCCGGCTTGACCGCCGGCTCCATGGCGATCACCGGCACCTGGTAGCGCTCCCGGAGCAACCGCGCCGCCGCGCCGGTGGCGGTGTTGCAGGCGATCACCAGAGCCTTGGCGTCCCGCTCCAGAAGGAATTCGGCGATGGTCAGCGTCCGCTTCTCGATTAAAGCCAGGGGCTTGTCGCCATAGGGGGCGTGAGCCGAATCCGCCACGTACAGCAGGTCCTCATGGGGCAGTTCCTGGCGGATCTCCCGCAGAACGCTGAGACCACCCACACCGGAATCGAAGACACCGATAGGTCTGAGGGTCATCACGGCCACGCCCGCTCACCCCCATCACCTATCATCGGATGCCCACCCGTCCTCACGCATCCACCGCTCCCGAGATGATGAGGGTCGGGCGCCGGCTGAGACCCTTCCACCTGCTCACTGAACCACGGCCTTCGCCATCGTCCATCGCCGCTCGCCAGCTCCCGCCTTGACCCGGATAGTCTCGTAGAGGGCTGCGTACCGGCGCGCCGGTCGCGCCCAGGAGTAGTCCATGGCCATGCCGTTGAGCCGCAACTGGCGAAAATACTCCGGATGGTCGGCCCAGAGCCCTAGGGCCCGGTCCAGTGCACCCTCCAGGGCCTCCGGGGTCGGTTCGTCGAAGACGAAGCCAGTGCGCTCCAGGAAGGGCCGGGGGGAATAATGGGCGTCGAACACCGTATTCGCCAGCCCCCCCACCCCCCGCACCACCGGCACCACGCCATAGCGCATGGCGATCATCTGAGTCAGACCGCAAGGTTCATATCTGGAGGGAATGAGTATTAAATCCCCGCCC
>SBFV01000324.1 GCA_006227775.1 Gammaproteobacteria bacterium
TTGGGGCGTCCCGCCCCCTGGATGAGGTTCATCCGTTGAGTCCATTGGGCTCCGGGAGCGCCGGACCGGTGAGGGGTGGGACGTGAATCCACGCTGGCCGAACCCGCGTTAAGTCCCATGGTAGCATCCCCTACGTCACGGGCGCGGCCTTGGCCAACACCGCAAGCCGGCTTGAACGGACCGCATAAATCCCCTTCCCGCGGGCTTGGCCTGGACCCCCAGGATCGCCCGCCCAGGGCCTTAGTTCACCAACCGGAGCCAGCATGTCGCCACTCAACTCCCTCATCTTTGGCCTGGGTCTCTTTTTCGTCGGTCTGCACCTGGTCGGCGACAATCTCAAGACCCTCAGCAGCGGACGCCTACGCGACGGCATCGCCCGCACCACCCGAACCCCATTGCCCCGGATCGGGTTGGGCTTGACCGCCGGGGCCCTGATGCAGAGCGCCACCGCCGTGACCTTCATCTGCGTCAGCATGGTGGTGGCGGAACTGCTCACCCTGACGGCGGCCAGCATGGTGGTCGTCTGGTCCAACGTGGGGCTCACGGTACTGGCCTTCATCGCCACCCTGGACATTCATCCCCTGGTGGCCTTCGTCATCGGCGGGGCGGGCATCGTCATGGGGGTGGTGCGGCTGCGCTCCTGGCAAACCGTCGCCAGCGTCCTGATCGGCATGGGCCTCATCCTTTTCGGCCTGGAACAGATGACCGCCGGGGCCGCGCCCCTCAAGAACGAGCTCTGGTTCCGGGAGGCCCTGGCCCTGGCCGTCTCCTCACCCCCCCTCGCCTTTCTGAGCGGCATCCTGGTCGCATCGATCCTGCAATCGAACACCGGGGCGACACTCATGATCATCACCCTGGCCAATGCCGGCGCCTTGCACCTCGAGGAGGCGGCCCTGCTGATCTATGGCACCAATCTGGGCGCCATCGCCCTGCGCCTCCTGCTCGCCGCCGGCATGCGGGGACCAGCCCTGCGCCTGGTGCGCACCGAGGACCTGTTCTGCGTCTTCAGCGGCACCCTGATGCTGGGGCTCTTCTACGTCGAGCAAGCCGGCATCCCCCTGATCCTGGCCTTCACGGAGTGGGTATCCCAGGACGTGAGCCTGCGCCTGGCGCTACTCTTCCTGCTCTCCAACCTGCTCCCGGCCCTGGTCCTGACGCCCTTCCTTGCGCGCCTAACCGGACTCGTGCAAAAACTCTGGCCCCAGGAGGTGGCCCTCCTCGCCGGAGCACCCAAATATCTCTCGACCCGCGCGCTGGATGACCCCCCCACGGCCCTCGCCCTGATCCGCAAGGAACTGGCCCGCCTGTTAGGGCTGGTGACCGGGGAACCGGGCCCGGCCCGGGATGGCTCGGAGACGACGGGGCCCACGGCGGATTTCGAGCGACTGTCCGATGCCATCGAAACCTTCACCAGCCAGCTCGCCTCCCGCTCACCCATGAGCGAAAACGATGCCCGGCGGTTGCACAATCTGCGCAGCGCCCTCAGCGCGATCCGCCACTTGGAGGAGGCCACCCGGGCCTTTGCCCTCCGCGCCCGGGTCCCGGGCACCATCCCCCCCGAGCGGCGGCTGGATCTGCGCCAGAAGCTGACCGAACTCCTGGAGACCATGGCCGGGGCGATGGACCGCAACGATAACGCCGCCATCGTTGCCCTGCGCGACCTCACCAAAATCCACGGGGAGCCGATCGCCGAGATCAAGCGGCAGCTTGCGCCCCAGGCCCAGGCTTCACCCGAACAAAGCGCCCTCCTGGTGGACTTCGAGTTCGTCGCCTGGACGCTTCATCACCTGACCAAAATTCTCGCCCGCGACGAAGCCGGCGAGGTCAATCCCGAGCGGATCGCTACGGCTTGAGCTCGGTCCCCCGATCGGGGTCCCGGCAGCTATGGTGGCTGGCGTGGCTGGCGTGGTTGTCTTGGCTGGGGCGGCCGGGGTCCCGGCTGGCATGGCTGGCGTACCAGAACCAACCCAGGGCAACCACTTGGAGCGCCAGGGCGGCGCCAAAGGCCACACGGTAGCCCGCCAGCGCATAGCCTCCAGTGGCCAGGGGCCAGAGCCCGATCACCGCGCCGAGGCCCCATTGGAGGACGAAGGCACCGATGAACACCAACAGGTTGAGCGCCGTGTTGACCCGCCCCGCCAGATGGCGGGGAAAGGACTGGGACAGGATGGCATAGGTCAGGTTGCCAGCGGTGCCAAAGAAGCCGAAGCCCACCCAGACCAGTGGATTCCCCCCGGCGAAGCCTGAGGCGATGACCAGTTGCAGGGCCATGAAGACCCCCATGCCCCCGACGGACACTACCACAACGGGTATGCCCAGGTGGCTGAGGCGATAGGCCAGGGTGCCCATGGACAGGAAACCGGCGACCATGCCCGCCGCGATCCAGAACAGGAGATCGGCCACCGCCAGACGATCGAGACCACCCACGTCGCGCAGATAGGGGCCGGCCCAGAGGCCCTGAATCGCCATGTAGGCGCTCATGGCCAGGAGGCTGATGGGGGCCAGGCGCCAGAAGACCCGGCTGGTATAGATCCCGACGATACCCCGCAACTGCTCCCGCCAGTTGCCCCCCCCACCGGCGGGGGGATGATCCGGCACCACCAGAAAGAGGATCGCCGCCAGGGCCAGGGTCAGGACCGCCAGGCCCCCGAAGACCCCCCGCCAGGAGGTCAGGCTCAGGGCCAGTTCCACCGGGGCCGTAGCCATCAGGGCCCCGAGACCGCCAAAGGCCATGACCCAGCCATTCACCGCCGGCAGGCGTTGGGGCGGAAACCACATGACGAAGGTCTTGAGGCTGGCCATGAGGCAGGCGGAGACCCCCAGACCGATCAGTGCCCGCCCCAGGACCAGCTCCTCCATTCCTCCGCTAACCGCGAAGAGGGTGGCACCGCCGGCGGCAAGGAGCAGCAGCAGGCCCTCCACCCGGTGTGGGCCGAAGCGATCGAGCAACACCCCCAAGGGCAACTGGAAGGCGGCGAAGGTGAGGAAATAGACGCTGGTGAGCAGCCCCAGGGCGGCGGCGTCGAGGTGCAGATCGGCCACCAGCTCCGGGGCCAGTACGGCGTTGATGGTGCGGTAGAGATAGGACAGGAAATAACCGGCGGCAAAGGGGATGAAGACCCGCAGTACCAGGGACAGGGGTAGTTCCCCCGGGGAGGGGGAGGATGACTCGGATGGCGCGGGGTCTACCTTCATGCGGCTGACTCCGTTTCGATCTGGATGGTGCTGCCGTTCATGCTTTCCGCTTGCGCTGGTGGTCGTCAAAAGAGGTCGTCAATGAGGCGAGGAGAACCGCTAGGCTCCTTGCTGGGTCTCTCGTAGTAACCAGGATCGTCGGCCAGGTACTCCTGGCTCGCCGTCGGGGAGGTGGGACTTTCGGCTGGCCCACCGGGGTCCAGGGCATTTTCCGCCCGGACCCATTCCGTGAGGCTGGATTTACCCTTGCCGTCGGTCAGACGGCCGTCGGCCTTGGCGACCCGCACCTCCACCAGGCCCGTTGGAACTGGCAGTTCCGCCTCCGGCTTGCCGGCCAGGGCCTTCTCCATGAAGTCCACCCAGAGTCCCAAGGCCGCCTGGCCGCCCGTCTCCCCCTTGCCCAGGGGAGAAAAGTCATCGAAACCCATCCAGGACACGGCGACCAGTTCCTTTTGATAGCCGCAAAACCAGGAATCCCGCACCTCGTTGGTGGTGCCGGTCTTGCCGGCCAGGTCGCC
>SBFV01000198.1 GCA_006227775.1 Gammaproteobacteria bacterium
AAGTGGCGCAACCTCAGGCTATTGCCGACGACGAAGAGGCTCGAAAGGCTCATGGCCGCCGCCGCGGCCATGGGGTTCAGCAGCCAGCCGCTCCAGGGGTACAAGACCCCCGCCGCCAGGGGGATCAGCAGCAGATTGTAGGCGAAGGCCCAGAAGAAATTGCCGCGGATCGTCGCCAGGGTACGTCGCGCCAGGGCGATGGCGTCCAGGAGGACGCGGGGGTCGTGGGACATGAGCACCAGGTCCCCCGCCTCCAGCGCGATATCGGTCCCCGACCCCATGGCGATGCCGACGTCCGCCTGGGCCAGGGCGGGAGCATCGTTGATGCCATCGCCGACGAAGGCCACCTTGCGCCCCTGGGCCTGGAGGGCCCTGACCGCCTCCGCCTTGCCCCCCGGGAGCACATCGCCCCTGGCCTCATTGATGCCCGTCTGGCGGGCGGCGAGGGCCACCGCCGCGCCGTGGTCGCCGCTGATCAGGACGGTTTTCAGCCCCAGGGCCTTGAGCCCGGCGACGGCCTGGGCGCTACCCTCCCGCACGGGGTCGGCCACCCCGATGAGCCCCAAGGGCCGGCGGTTGCGGGCAAGGAACAGCAGGGACCGCCCCTGGCCCTCCAATGCCGCGGCCGCGTCCCCCAGGGGGGCCAGGTCGACGCCCAGACCCTCCAGGAAGCGCGCCGAGCCGATGGCGACAAGGTCCCCGCCGAGGCGCCCGCTCAGGCCCAGGCCGGCATGGCTGACGATATCCGCGCGGGCTGGCGGTGCCTGGCCCAGACCGGCGTCAGGCATGTCGGGCTCCCGGGACCCGGAGTCGGCGGACCGGGCTGGCGGGTGCGACGGGACCGCCCGGGACGACGGGAGTGGCGCCTGGCCCTTTCCCGCCGCGGCGGCCACCACCGCCCGGGCCAGAGGATGCTGGCTGTAGGACTCCAGGGCCGCCGCCAGGGCCAGCAGACCCTCCCGGTCCCCGTCCAGGGCGACGAGGTCCGTCACCTCCGGGTGTCCCAGGGTCAGGGTCCCGGTCTTGTCGAAGACCAGGGTATCGACGCCGGCCAGGCGCTCCAGGGCCGGGCCGCTCCGAAACAGCAGGCCCAGCTCGGCGGCGCGGCCCGTGCCGACCAGGATGGCCGTGGGCGTCGCCAGGCCCATGGCGCAGGGGCAGGCCACCACCAGCACGCTCACCGCCGCCACAAAGGCATAGGTCAGCGTCGGCTCCGGTCCCCACCACAGCCAGAAACCGAAGGTCAGCAGGGCGAGGGTCATCACCAGTGGCACGAAGACCAGGGCGAGGCGATCCGCCAGGGCCTGGATGGGAGGGTTCCCGGCCTGGGCCTCCTCGACCATGCGCGTGATCTGGGCCAGCACCGTGTCGGCTCCCAGGCGGGTGGCGCGAAAGCGCAGGACCCCGGTCTGGTTCAGGGTGCCTCCCACCACCGGGTCCCCCGGTCCCCGGGCCACCGGCAAAGGCTCCCCCGTCAGCATGGATTCGTCGACCCAGCTCTCGCCGCCCTCCACCACGCCGTCCGTGGCGATGCGCTCGCCCGGACGGACGATGACCTGATCCCCCCGGGCGATGGCAGCGGCCGGCATTTCCTGCTCCCGCCCGTCTCGCACCACCCGCGCCGTCCGGGGCCGCAGCTCCACCAGGCGCCGGATCGCCGCCGAGGCCCGGCCCTTGGCGCGGCCCTCCAGCCACTTGCCGAGCAGGATGAGGGTGACGATCACCGCCGCCGCCTCGAAATAGAAATGGGCGGTGCCGGTGGGGAAAATCCCCGGGACCAGCAGCGCCAGGGTGGAATAGGCGAAGGCCGCGCCGCCCCCCAGCATCACCAGGCTACTCATGCCCGGGCTCAGGGATCGCAGTTCCGCCCAGCCGTGGCGCAGAAAGCGCCGACCGGCCCAAAAGTAGACGGGGGCCGCCAGCAGGAGTTGCAGCAGCCCTTGGAGGCGCCAGCTCAGGTGCGCCTCGAGCCAGTGATGCCAGGGCAGCCACAACATGGGGCCCATGGCCAGGAGCAGGAGGGGGAGGGTGAAGGCGGCCGCCAAGCGCAGGTCATGTCCCAGGTCCGCGTCGCTGGTCCCCCTTCCCCGACCCGCTGAGGTCCCCCTTACCCGCTCTCGGATGGCGGCCGTAGCGGTCCTTGTCGGTGCCTCTGGCAGGGTTTCTTCCGGCGCTGCTGAGGCGACGCTGGCATCCGTCCGGCGGTCGCCGCCAGGGACTGGGCGGAAGTCGGCCCCCGAGCTCATCCGGGGGTCGGCGGAGGGGTCCGCCTGGCGGTCAGCCCTGGGATCGGCGGGGGTGGCGGGACGGAGGTTGGCATGGGGGGTGGCGCAGGCGTCGACCCGGAGGCTGGTTGTCACCGGGCCCGTCTCCCCGGGCTCCCCGAAATGGGCTTCGTAGCCGGCAGCGCGGATGGTGGCCGCGATGGTGGCGGTGTCCAGCAGAGCCGGGTCATAGCGCAGTCTGGCCTGCTCCGTGGCGAGGTTGACGGTCGCCTCGGTAACCCCGGGCAGGCGCTTGAGCACCCGTTCGACCCGGCCACTGCAATTGGCGCAGGTCATGCCCCCGACGCCAAAGCGGATCTCCGCGGTCATCAGCGGCATCTCAGGCGGCAGTCGCCTGGAAACCCTCGTCCTTGATGGCGGCGATCAGGGCCGCCAGTTCGGCCTCTCCCTCGACGACCGCCCGCCGCGCGGAGCGGTCTACCGCCAGAACGGCGGTCACCCCTGGCACCGCCGCCAGGGCCTTGCGCACCGCCTGCTCGCAATGGCCGCAGGTCATACCCTCGACTTTGAGTTCAATCATGGCTTGGCACCTCACTGAGATTTCGTTGGGTAACAGGGACGATAATGGGGACGGTAATGGGTCGATGGTATAGGGATGGAATCCGCCTGGGTTATCTCAGGCGGTTCCGCGCTGGTGGATGACGAGGGTATGGCGGCCCTCGCAGGGGGTGACCAGGCCGAGGCCGAGTCGGTTTGGGTCTCGCTGAGCCCCAGCGTTGGCCGGGAAGGAAGGACGTCATGGGAGTGACGGCCGAGGGGGTACGGCGTGGAGAGGAAAGGCTATCATTGACCGACGCACGGGGGCGCTTCCCGGGGGGGGCAACCCCCGCTTTTCCCCGCCTGATTCCGAGGTATCCCAGCTAACCTGTCGTCCCGATCGCCATGTGGTCCAGCCGTTTCGATCCCGCCGCCATCACCGAGCGCCTGGCCCGCGCCGCCGGGAATCCGGAGACCTGGGCCGATGGGGCGCGACGCGAACATGCGGCCGCCGGCGCCAGGTCCTCCCGGCCGGCGGCCGTGCTCTTGCCTCTGCTTCGTCTCGGCGCCGACCCGACCAGGGACAATGCCGTGGGTAGCCCTCACTCATCCTGGCATCTGCTTTTCATCCGCCGCGCCGAACACCCCCATGACCGCCACAGCGGTGAGGTCGCCTTTCCGGGTGGTCGCGTCGATCCGCAGGACCCGGACCCGGTGGCCACCGCCCTGCGGGAGGCGGAGGAGGAGATCGGCCTCGATCCCAGTCTGGTCCAGGTCCTGGGTCGGTTGCCCGCCTTTCATACCGTCAGCGGTTACCGGGTCACGCCGGTGGTGGGACTGATCCCCTGGCCCCTGTCCCTCCGACCGGAGCCCACCGAAGTGGCGGAGGTCTTCACCCTGCCCCTGGACTGGCTGCGGGAACCGGCCCATCGCCAGACCCGCCTTTGGC
>SBFV01000264.1 GCA_006227775.1 Gammaproteobacteria bacterium
CGCGGCTGCCGATCGGGGTTGAGCCGGGCCTGGAGCTCGGCGTTGAGGGCCCTGACCCCCAGGCCGCCGCGGTTCATGGGGGTCAGGACCTGGATATCCCGCACCGGATCGACGCCGAAGGTCCGCGGGAGGCGTTCGGTGACGCTGGTCAGGAGCTTGGTGGCGATCTCTTCCGGGGTCTCGGCGTAGAGGAGGTAGAAGTCGCTGGTCTCGCCCTTGGGCGGGGCCAGGGGCAGCTCGCCGCGGTTGATGCGATGGGCGTTGGTGATGATGCGGGAGGACTGGGCCTGGCGGAAGATCTCGGTCAGGCGCACGGTGGGGATGGCGCCGGAGTCGATGAGATCCGCCAGCACCGCCCCGGGCCCCACCGAAGGCAACTGATCCACGTCGCCGACGATCAGCAGGCCCGCCTCGTCCGGGATGGCGCGCAGCACCTGGTTCATCAGCACCGTGTCCATCATCGAGGCCTCGTCGAGGACCAGGAATTGGGTCTCCAGGGGGTGGTCGGCGTCGCGCTTGAACTGAAAGCGGGTAGGGTCGAACTCCAGCAGGCGGTGGACGGTCCTGGCCTCCAGGCCCGTGGTCTCGGTGAGGCGCTTGGCGGCGCGGCCGGTGGGGGCGGCGAGCAGCACCTCGACCTGCTTGGCCTGGAGGATGCGTAGCAGGCTGTTCACCAGGGTGGTCTTGCCCACCCCGGGGCCGCCGGTGATGATGGTCACCTTATTGGCGAGCATGGTCGCCACCGCCTGGCGCTGGGAGGGTGAGAGTTGCAGCCCGGTCTGGGCCTCGACCCAGGGCAGGGCCTTGGTGGGGTCGATGGGGCCCCAGGGCGGAGGACTGGCCAGGAGGCGCCGCAGGTGCTGGGCGCAGCCGGCCTCCGCCCGTTGCAAGGGGGTGAGGAACAGCAGGTCCAGATCCAGGATCAAGTTGCCCTCCGCCCGCTCCAGGTCGACGGCCTGGTGGATGATGGCCTCCGGGATCGCTAGCAGTCCCACGGCCATGGCCGTCAGCTTCTCGGGCGGGGCGGCGCAGTGGCCCTGCTCGGACCAGACCTGGAGGACATGGCGCACCCCGGCCTGGGCGCGGAGCAGGGAGTCGTGGGGGATGCCCAGGCTCTGGGCGATGGTGTCGGCGGTCTTGAAGCCGATGCCCCAGATGTCCAGGGCCAGGCGGTAGGGGTTCTCGCTGACCTTGAGGATGGCGGCGTCGCCGTAGGTCTGGTAGATGCGCACCGCCCGGGAGGTGCCGACGCCGTGGGACTGGAGGAAGACCATGATCTCGCGGATGACCTTCTGCTCCGCCCAGGCGGCCACCACGCGCTCCCGGCGCTTGGGGCCGATGCCCTCCAGTTCCTCCAGACGCTCCGGAGCGGTCTCGATGACGTCGAACACCCCCTCACCGAAGGCGCGCACCAGCTTATGGGCGAAGTGGGGGCCGATACCCTTGACCATGCCGGAGCCGAGGTACTTCTCGATGCCTGACAGGGTGCTGGGCGGCACCACTTGCAACTGTTCGGCGCGGTACTGGAGGCCGTGCTGACGGTCGTTGACCCAGCAGCCCTGGGCCTCGATGTATTCGCCGGGGTTGACCGCGGCCGCGCTGCCCACCACCGTAACCAGGTCCTGCTGGCCGCGGACCTTGACCCGCAGCACGCAGAAACCCGAGGTCTCGCTGTGGTATATGACGCGCTCGATGGCGCCGGCGAGGCGCTCGCGGGGGCTGGAGTCAGTGTCGGGCATGGGGCGGGATGCTGTATAGCACCCATCCCTGATCGCGGAAAGCGGAGCGCACGGGATCAGGGTAGCCTCCGCACCACGCCGACGACGACCCCCCAGATCAGGAGTTCCTGGGCCGAGCGCAGGGCGATGGGGGCAAAGTCGGGGTGATGGGATTTTAGGGTCGGCACGGGTCCTCGCTGGTCCAGTTCCTTGATGGTCAGTTCGTTGTCAATCACCGCCAGGACGATATCGCCATGGCGGGGTTCCCGGCTCCGATCCACCACCAGCAGGTCACCGTCCAGGATACCGGCTCCGGTCATGGACAGGCCCTTGACGCGGACATAGAAGGTCGTTTCCCGATGGGGGATCAGATAATGGTTCAGGTCCAGGGCTCCTTCGGCATACTCCTCCGCCGGAGAGGGGAAGCCGGCGGGCACCCGAGATGAGAAGAGGGGCCGGGACAGGGGTGTTCCGGGCCGGGCCGGCTCCAGCCCCACCAGGTCCGGCCCCAGCGGAGGGGCTTCCAACCAGCCCTGGATCCGGGGGATATGGCTGGCGGGCAGTCGAATCACTCTCGTCGGCTCGCCCCAGCGGCCCGAACCCAACTTGCGCCCGGCACCGGGGCGCGCTCCGCCACGTGGCATGAGGCTTATCCGATATGTGTTACGATAACCAAAGTATAAGCCATTTCGGGGTGGATCTTATGTACCTGTAGTACCTGTAGGGTCTTTCCAAACGCACCAAGCATTCCTGGTCGATTCCAACAACCAGGCCGAGGCGCTGGTAAATGTCGTAACCGGACAGGGCAGTGTCGGTCTGGGCGGGATGAGGGAGAACTGGCCCGAGTACGATACGCCTTCGGGTATTGCATAGGGCCCCCCCGGTGCCGGGAGTCATCCCAGCTCGCCCGTATACGCATCCTGGACGGATCAAGCCAGACGCCGATAGATCGGTAACACCAACCATAGGGACTTCCTGAGTTAACCGGATTGGCATATCTTCCGAGTTCCCGGGCAGGTTACTAACTCAGGACATCCTCCGGTTCCCGGTCATAAATGGCCCTAAGTTGCAGCCGGAGGCCTAGAACCGCAACGTAACGGGTATACACTTAGCCTCGCAATTCATGGCGAGGAGACCCGCTGCAATGTCCCTGATTCATTGGCAAGACAACTGGACCCTCGGTATCGACCTCATGGATGCGGAACATCGCGCCCTGGTCGATGGCATCAACCAACTGGCCGAACGCTTCGCCGCTCCCGTCGGCGGCGCAGCCGCGTCCCCCGCGGGCTTGGGGGGCGCGGCGTTGGATGTGGTGGGTGCAAGCGAGGCGGCGGCTCGCCAGCATGCCGATCTCATCGCCGCCCTGGAGGCGCTGGCCGACCATGCCCGGGAGCACTTCAAGCACGAGGAGACCCTGATGCGCTCCCTGGACTACCCTGAACTGGCCTCCCATCGGAGTGAACACGCCCTCCTGCTCGCGGAGTTCGTCGAAATGGTCCGGGACCTGGAGCGTCAGGACGTCACCTGGCTCGATGCCGATACCATGGAGGCCCTCTATCACTGGCTGGTCGGTCATATGGTCGGTGCCGACAGGGACTATGCCGACCATTACTTCGCCGTTCTTGCCGCGGAAAACCAGTCCCAGGAGGTCTGTCTCCTGGGTCCCTGAGGTTTGCCCTACTCGGGCATATTCGGCGGGTCCAGGTCCTCGACCGGCTGGGCGCGGCTGGGGTCCATTCGGGCCAGCTTTTGCTCCAGCAGATCGGCGTGCTCGGTCTCCTCGTCGGCCATCTCGGCGGCGAGGCGGCGCACCTCGGGGTCGGGGGAACCGGCGGCGACGCGGGCATAGAAGTCGCGGCCGCGGATCTCGTTGTGGAGGGCCAGGTGCATGGCCTGGATGGGGGTCATGAGGTAGTTCAATTCCTCGTCCTGCTCGGAGGCGTTGGCCTCGGGGCTGCCAGCGGCGTCCCATTTGAAGTCCCAGGGTGGG
>SBFV01000160.1 GCA_006227775.1 Gammaproteobacteria bacterium
GGACTCGTTGAACTGCGGGTAACGCTGCTCGTCCTCGTTGATGGCGCCGAAGGGGCACTCCACCGTGCAGCGCTTGCACTGAGTGCAGCCTTCCTTGCGGAAGGTGGGATAGGAGAGGTCGCCGACGCGCGGGTGGGCGGCGGCGCCGCGGGCGGCGTTCTCGGCGGCCTGGATGGCCTTGAGGGTGGCGCCGGCAGCATCGTCGATGGCCTGCTTCATGTCCATGGGCCGGCGCACGGGACCGGCGGCGTAGATGCCGGTGCGGCGGGTCTCATAGGGGAAGCAGATGAAGTGGGAGTCGACGAAGCCGTTCTTCAGGTGCGGCAGGTCGGTGCCCTGGCGATAGTCGAGATTGAGGATGGACGGCGGGGCCACCGCCAGGGCCTTGCGCGCCGCGGCCTTCTCCTCCTCGGTGGGGGCCTCGTCCACGGCGAGCTGGGCGTAGGGGTCCGGACCCGAGTTGGGCACCTGGCCGGTAGCGAGTACCACCAGGTCGCACTCCATGGCGGTGTCCTCGTCCAGGATGAGGTCCTTGAATTTGACGGTCAGCTTGCCACCATTGATGTCGACGGCGCTGGCCTTGCCCTTGGAGAAGGTGACCAGGGCCTGCTGGCCGGCGCGGTAGAAGTCCTCGCCGGCGGCACCCGGGGTGCGCAGGTCGTCGAAGAGGACGGTGGCGTCGCAACCCGGGTTCTGGGCCTTGAAGTACATGGCCTGCTTGATGGACTCGGTGCAGCAGAAGCCGGAGCAGTAGGGCAGATGCCCCTCTTTGTCCGAGCGCTGGCCGGCGCACTGGATGAAGGCCACCGCCTTGACCTCCTTGCCATCGGAGGGGCGCTTGAGGGGCCCGCCGTTGGCGGCCTTGGCCAGCCGCTCCAGCTCAAAGTTGGTCACCACGTCCGGCGACTTGCCGTAGGCGAATTCCGGCAACAGGCTGGCGTCGTAGGGCTTGTAGTCGGTAGCCTGGACGATGGCGCCGAAGTTCTCGGTGGCCGTGCTGCCGGACTCGACGCTGATGTCGGCGGAGAAGCGCCCCGGCGCGCCAGTGGTCTTGGTGACCTTGGCGTTGAGGTGGACCTTGATTTTCGGATTGCCCTGGACGGCGGCGATCAGCTCCGCCACGCCCGGCTCCTCGGGCTGGGGCAGGGGCGCGGTGCGGGCGTTGGACACCCCGACGGGAGCGGCGCGGAAGGGCACTCGCTTGTAGAGGTCCTTGTAGACCCCGCCCAGCTCGCCCTCGTCGCACACCAGGTGGACGCCATAGCCGGCCTTAGCCGCCTCCAGGGCGGAGGTCATGGCGGTGACGCCATTGCCCACCACCAGGAGGCTGCGGTTGAGGCTCTGCTCGCCGGACCCGGTGGGCTGGGTCATGAAGCGGACCTCGGCGCAAGCCATGCGCACATAGTCGTCCGCCATCTCCTGGGTGGTCTCCTGGTGCTCGTCGCCCTCGGGGCGCAGCCAGATCACGCCCTCGCGCAGGTTGGCGCGGGACATGGCGACCTCGGGGAAGCTGAAGGCCTCGACCTTGGCGCGCCGGGAGCAGGCGGCGATCATGATGTGGGTGGCGTTGCCGGCGGCGATGTCGTCGCGGATCAGTTGCACGCCCTCGGCGGAACACAGCATGGGGTGCTGCTTGCAGGCGGCCATCTTGCCCTCGCGGGTGGCGATCTGGCTGAGCTGCCTGGCGTCCAGGCGGTCGCCGATGCCACAGCCGGTGCACAGGTAGCCGGCGAATTTCTTGTCTGCTGCCATGGAATTAACCCTCCACTCCGGCGGCGCCGTGAACGACCTGAATGGCGCGCAGCGCCGCGCCGGTGGCATGCTGGACCGCCCGGTTCACGTCCAGGGCATCCGAGGCGCAGCCCGCGGCGAAGACGCCGCCGTTGGCCTCGTCGGCCTCGATGAAGCCCTCGCGGTTGAGGACGATGTCGACGGGGAAGCTGGCCTGATCCACCGAGGGCTCCATGCCCACGGCCAGGACCACCAGGTCGAAGCTGTCCGCGTAACGGTTATAGCCCTCGGTGTCCACGCCGTGGACCACCGGATTGCCCTCCTTGTCGGCGACGATGGAGGCGGGCTTGGACTTGATGAACTTGACCTGCTCGATGCCACGCACCTTGGCGTAGAAGTCCTCGAAGCGGTCGATGGCGCGGAGATCGATGTAATAGACGCTCACGTCCGCGTCCTTGCCCCAGGCGTCCGCCACGTAGGTGCACTGCTTGAGGCTGGCCATGCAGCAGATGCGCGAGCAGTGCAGCAGGTGGTTGCGGTCGCGGGAGCCCGCGCACTGGATGAAGGCGACTTTCTTGGCCTCCTTGCCGTCGGAGGGCCGCGTCAGCTTGCCGCCGGTCGGGCCCTGGGGATCGGCCAGGCGCTCGAACTCCACCGAGGTGATGACATTGGGGAAACGGTCATAGCCATAAGGCTGGATCTTGGCGGCGTCGTAAGGCTGCCAGCCGGTGGCCCAGATGACGGCGCCACAGGGGAAGTCGATGGTCTCTTCCGACATGGCGAGATCGACGGCGCCGTATTTGCAAGCGGCCTTGGCCTGGTCCGCCTCCGGGGTGCCGATCAGGCGCGGGTCGATGACATACTGGGCCGGGTGAGCCATGCGGTAGGGCAGGTAAGCGCCCTTGCGCTTGCCCAGGCCATAGTTGTACTCGTCGTCGAACTCGCTGCTGACGGCCTTCTCGCAGTCGCCGCAAGCGGTACAGTTGCCGTTGACGTAGCGGGGGGAAATCCTGACGGTGGCGGTGTAGTTGCCCTTCTCGCCCTTGAGCCCGGTTACCTCGGCCATGGTGAGGACGCGCAGGTTGGGGTTCATCTTGGCGCGGCGCTGATTGATCTCCAGGCCGCAGGTCGGGAAGCAGAGCTTCGGGAAATATTTGTAGAGCTGGGAGACACGGCCGCCCAGATAAGGACGCTTTTCAACCAGAACGACCTGCTTGCCGGTCTCGGCGGCCTCGAGGGCGGCGGTCATGCCGCTGATGCCACCACCGACCACCAGAATGGTCTCGTTGGTTGCGACGACTTCCGTCATGGACTTTCCTCCGTCTAGCGGAATAGGTTTGGCGAACAACCGGACGGATGGCGAACGATGGCCATCTCCGTTGCCGTACTGCGGACACCCTTGAAAACCCCCATCCCGGGAATCATCTCAAGGCGCATGGCGAGATCCGGGCCTTGCCATGCCTCATTCCAACCTGTTCAGGCTGTGCTGGAGCAACGCTCCCGAGCCGCTCCAAAAAATATAACCCCGCGCGCGGGCAGGATTTTCACCCACGCAGAATACCGCGTTGCCATTCAACCCGCTACTATCCTTCCGGGATAATTCCCGGTTCAGCCGTCAGATTAACCGGCTGGACGGAAAGGAATGATTCTGACGAAACGGCTTCGGCCCGCGGTAAAGACGAGGGCTACCGATCGGGGTGTGTCGATCCCCGGAATGGCCCCGGGGACCCTGGGAACGGAGATGACCTAAGCCAGGCGCAGGCGGATGTAGATTTTATCCTTGAGCTCCGCGCGGCGGAATTTCATGGACTCGATATTCTCATCCGAGATCGGCAGGCCGCGCTCTTCGAGTTCGCGGATTTCATCATCCAGGCTGTCGTGTTTCTGTACCAGTTCGGCAAACTTGGCGTCGGTGGCACAGAGGGCCTCGAGCTTCTGGTGATATTCCGGAAATTCGTGATCGATATCGTGG
>SBFV01000166.1 GCA_006227775.1 Gammaproteobacteria bacterium
CGAGGCCGAAAACTGAAATGCGTCAGGGATAAGAAATACCACTATAAAAGGGCCAAGCCTTCGGGGTCAATCAGGCGACTCGCTGGTCGGATTCTCGGCCTTGGTTTCCGTCGTGAATGGCCTATCACCCCACCCCAGCAGGACAGTTCCACAGCGCCCGGCCTGGAGTGAAAGGGGCCAGGACCAGGGCTGGCCAGGGCCGCCCGTGCTATGATCTCTTCCCCGCTCCCAGCGTCCTCATTGTGGAGAATCCTGGATCCCGCCATGGCAGACGTCACGGCTTCCTCCTATGCCCAACTTACCCGAGGGCTGCGGGATTCGCCCCTGCAACCCTCCCCCGCCGAGGCCCAGGGTCTGCTCTGTGGTCTGCTGTGCGCCCGGGTCCCCCATGCCGCCGCCCGCTGGGTGGGCGAGGTCTTTGGCGGAGACGAAGGCGACCGGCCGGGTGACAAGAGCGATCCTGAACATGACCCGGCGTCGGAAGACCTCCTGGAAGACCTG
Source organism: Gammaproteobacteria bacterium (assembly GCA_006227775.1). Classification (GTDB taxonomy): domain Bacteria; phylum Pseudomonadota; class Gammaproteobacteria; order Chromatiales; family Chromatiaceae; genus M0108. The sequence goes on from SBFV01000166.1 coordinate 502, forward strand.
CCCCCGGCCCTGCGAACCCTGGTCCGGCGGACCTGCGCCCAGTTCGAGGGCGATGACATGGCGCTGTCTCTGGTCCTTCCCGAGGAAGACGCCAGTCTGCGCGAGCGGGCCGAGGGGATTTATGACTGGGCGCGGGGTCTGCTCCTCGGCCTGGGATTGGCTGGCCTGCGGGCCGAGAATCTGTCGGATCAGGGCCGCGAGGTGCTGGACAACCTGCTGGACATCACTCGCCTGGATCTGGACGGTCTTGACCCCAAGGGTGGCCCTGCACCCGAGGTTGACGAGGAGGAGGAGTCGGCCCTCATGGAGCTGCATGAGTTCCTCTGGGTTGCCGCTCGCCTGCTGCATGAAGATGTCGGCCGCACCCGGGGTGAGTGATGCAGGAACCGGCGTCGCGGGTCTTATCCACGCTGAAGATTGACGGCATGCCAGAGACATACCCCCCCTCTCGTGGTTCGAGGATCTCGGCCAACGAATACCGCCGCCGCCGGCGTCAACTCCTCAGGGCCCTGGGTGAAACCGGGGTGGCGCTGCTGGCCGCGGCCCCCGAGCGGGTAAGGAATGGCCATACCCATTACCCCTATCGCCAGGCCAGCGACTTCAGCTATCTCACCGGCTTCCCCGAGCCCGAGGCCCTGCTGGTCCTGGTGCCCGGCCGTCGGGAGGGCGAGGTGGTGCTCTTTTGCCGGCCGCGCGACCCGGAGCGGGAACGGTGGGAGGGACCGCGGGCGGGAGTCGAGGGGGCCGTCGAGCGCTACGGCGCCGACCAGGCCTACCCCATCGGCGCCTTGGACGAGGAGATGCCCAAGCTGTTACGGGACCGTGACCAGCTCCATTACCCCTTTGCCCACGACGCCGATCTGGATGCCCGGGTCATGGGCTGGGTGCGGGCGGTGCGCGCCCAGATCCGGGCGGGCGTGCGCGCTCCCAGGGCACTGGTCAATCTTGATGACCTGCTCCACGAGATGCGTCTCTTCAAATCCAAGGCCGAAGCCAAACTGATGCGGGATGCCGCGCGGGTTTCCGCCCGAGCGCATCGGCAAGTCATGCGCTTCTGTCAGCCCGGGCGTTGGGAGTATGAGCTGGAGGCCGAGTTCGCCCGCGCCTGCGCCGCCAGTGGCTCCCGCTTCCAGGCCTATCCCGCCATCGTCGGCGGTGGCGCCAATGCCTGCGTCCTGCACTACACCGCCAATGACCAGCGCCTGCGGGACGGCGATCTGGTGCTCATCGATGCCGGCGGCGAACTGGAGGGCTATGCCGCGGATATCACCCGTACCTATCCGGTCAATGGCCGCTTCAACCCTCCGCAGAAAGCTCTCTACGAGCTGGTTCTGTCCGCTCAGGAGGCCGCCATCGCCAAGATCGCGCCGGGCAACCGGTGGATCGAGCCCCACGAGGCCGCCGTCAAGACCCTGACGCGTGGCCTGGTGGAACTGGGTCTGCTGGCGGGGGGGCGCAAGGCGGTGCCCAAGCTGATCCGCGAGGAGGCCTACAAGCCCTATTTCATGCACCGTACCGGCCATTGGCTGGGTATGGACGTCCACGATGTCGGTGATTACAAGCGGGAGGGTGACTGGCGGCGTTTCGAGCCGGGCATGGTCCTGACGGTGGAGCCCGGCCTCTATCTGGCCCCGGAGCGGGAGGATGTGCCCCCTGGCTTCCGCGGCATCGGCATTCGTATCGAGGACGATGTACTGGTGACGGCGACGGGGCCGGAGATCCTGACCCGTCACGCCCCCAAGACGGTGGCGGAGATCGAGGGTTGGATGGGGTCCGCGGGCGAGAACGGGGACTAAGGGTGTCAGCGACCAGCCATGACCTGATCATTGTCGGCGGCGGCCTCGTGGGGGGGAGCCTGGCCTGCGCCCTGGGGGGGGCCGGGCTGCGCGTCGCCTTGGTGGAGGCGGTGGCCCCGGCCGTTCGCACTGAGCCCAGCTATGACGAGCGGGTCATCGCCCTGTCCTGGGGCAGCCGTCGTATCCTGGGTGCCATCGGCCTCTGGGATGACCTGGCCAGCGGCGCCGAGCCTATCCATCGCATCCATGTCTCGGACCGAGGGCACTTCGGCTTCGCCCGCCTGGACAGCGCGGAGGAGGGGGTTCCGGCCCTGGGCTACGTGGCCCCGGCCCGGCTCATCGGCCAGGCCATCCAGGCTCGGCTCGGGGGGGTCCAGGTCCTGTCCCCGGCGCGGCTGGTCGGCTTTCACCCGCGGGATGATCGGGTCGATATCGAGGTGGTCCAAGCGGGTGAGTCCCGGCTGCTCAACGCCCCCCTGCTGGTGGCGGCCGATGGTGGCGATTCCGCCATCCGCAAGCGCCTGGGATTCGAGGTCCTGGAGCGGGGCTACGGCCACGATGCCATCACCACCACCCTCACCCCGGATAGACCCCAGCCCGGGGTGGCCTACGAGCGATTCACCGATACGGGGCCCCTGGCGATGCTGCCCATGACCGCGGGGCGCTACTCCCTGGTCTGGACCGCCCGGGAGGACCAGACCGCGGCCATCCTCGCCCTTGAGGATCGGGCTTTTCTCGCTCGGCTCCAGGCCCGCTTCGGCTATCGCCTTGGGAGCTTGTCTCGCCCCGGCCGACGCCAGGCCTGGCCCCTTAGGCTGCTTTTGACCCGGGACCCCGTGCGGTCCCGTCTGGTCCTCATCGGTAACGCCGCCCATACCCTGCACGCGGTGGCCGGCCAGGGCCTCAACCTGGGGCTGCGGGATCTGGCCGCCCTGGCCCAGGTCGTCGTCGATCGGGTTCGCGCCGACACCGATCCCGGCGGGGCGGCGGCCATGGCTGAGTATCGGCGCCTGCGCGGCGGGGACCAGCATCGGACTGGTCTGGTGACGGACCTGCTGGCCCGTCTCTTCGTCAACCCCTGGCCACCCCTGCGCCTGGGGCGCAATCTCGGGCTGCTGGGTCTGGACCTGATGCCACCGCTGCGCCACGAACTGGCGGCGCGCTTCATGGGTATCGCCGGTCACTTGCCCCGCCTGGCGCGGGGCCTGCCCTTGTGAATGCGATGAAGACCCCTGATACCGAACTCCCCTTCGATCTTCTCATCGTCGGCGGCGGCATGGTGGGCGCCGCTCTGGCCGCCGCCTGCTCCGGCCGGGGCCTGCGCATCGGTCTCACCGACGCCCGCGCACCCCAGCGTGACTGGCCAGTTGGGGAGATCGACCTGCGCGTCTCCGCCCTCAG
>SBFV01000003.1 GCA_006227775.1 Gammaproteobacteria bacterium
AGCACAAAAGGACCGGCATGAATGATCAGACTTTGCCCACCTGACGATCCCGGACGACCACGAAAGCTCATGCTTCGCGTCTCCACCACCAGCCCACCAGCAGGGCAGCCCCCAGCATGGCCAGGGCCAGACCGAGGGGCAGGGCGTTGCCGAAACGGACGAAGGGGGTCGAGCCGGTTCGCGGCTGGACCAGGGCGCTGAAGAGGCCCCGCTGGAAGGCCGGCACCGTCCCCCGCATCTGACCGCGGTGATCGATGATGGCGGAGATGCCGGTGTTGGTGGCGCGCACCAGCCAGCGGCCGGTCTCCAGGGCCCGCATGCGGGCGATGCCCAGGTGCTGGTGAGGGGCGAGGGAATCGCCAAACCAGGCATCGTTGCTGACGTTGATCAGATAGGCCGCCTCGGGCAGGGCCTGGATCACCTCGGCGGGAAAGGCATCCTCATAGCAGATGGAGGCCCCGACCTGGTGGGGTCCAACCCGTAGCAGGGGGCGTTCGGCGTCCCCGGCGCTGAAGTCCGACATGGGCACCGCGAAGGCCTGGGCCAGGGGCCCCAACAGCGAGCGCCAGGGCATGAACTCGCCGAAGGGCACCAGATGGCGTTTGCGGTACAGGTCCTCCCCCTCGGCCCCCAGGCTGATCAGACCGTTGAAATAGGTTTGTTCCTCATAGTCCAGCACCGGGAGGCCAATGACGAGGTGGGCGCCCGCCTCCCCGGCCTCCGCGGCCAGGGGTTCCAGCAGCGGTTCGCGCACCCGGTCGAGGAACTCGGGGATGGCGGTCTCGGGCCAGACGATTACCTGTGCCCCCTGGTCGAAGGCCTCCCGGGTCAGCTCTACGTAGGCCCTGAGCGTGGGGTAGAGGGACTCCTCGTTCCACTTGAGGGACTGGGGAATGTTGGCCTGGAGCACCGCGGCGCGAAAGGGCTCCCCCGCGGCCTGGGTCCATTCCAGCCGGGCCAGTCCCAGGCCCGCCAGCCAGATGAGGGCCAGCGCCCCAGCCAGGGCCCAGCGAACACGACGACCCCTGGCACCTGGAACAAGCCTGGGAGCCAGACCAGACCCCAGCCCCTGCCCCAGTCTCCGCGCCAGCCCGGGAACCCGGTCCCCGGCCACCAGGCGCCAGAGGAGACCGGCGGACAGGGCGACGAGCAGGCTGACGCCATAGACGCCGAGGAGGGGGACATAGCCAGCGAGGGGACCCTCCACCTGGGAATCTCCGGCGTTGAGCCAGGGGAAACCGGTGAGGAACCAGCCCCGCAGCCACTCCAGCAGGACCCAGAGGGCAGGGAAGATCAGGAGCGGGGCGGCCCAGCCCCCCCGCCGGCCCGCCAGCCAGGCGGTCAGGCCACCGAGGAGGCCATAGTAGAGGGCCATGGCCATGATGAAGATCAGGGTCAGTAGATGGGCCAGCCAGACCCCCATGTTGCCAAATTCGTTGAGGCTGACGCGGATCCAGAAGATGCCGAAACCCAGCAGGCCAAGGCCGAAGCTCCAGCCAATGACGAAGCCCTCCCCGGGTCTCCGGCCCACCAGCAGACCCTGGAGGACCGCCAAAGACACCACCAGCGCCGGGGACAGGCCGAAGGGGGGAAAGGCCAGGACGGCCAGGGCGCCCGCCGTCGCGGCGATGAGGGCCGCCCACAGCACGCCTAACCGCGAACCCGCGGTCGCTTCGAGCGGATACGGTTTCACGAGGTCTTCTCCCGGCTATCCGGCGGCCAACCCTGTCCGCCAGCATGGGTCGGTGGGCCCATAAGCTGGGGATACACCCCCCCTCCGCCGGTCAGGATAGGTTGCATTAGGCGCTTTCCGTCCGCGGGACCGGGCCGCTCGTGGGGGGTTCGTCCCCCGCGCCAACCGCGCCGGTGGCCGGTTCGAACTCCAGCGAGGCCGAATTGATGCAGTAGCGCAGGCCCGTCGGCCGCGGGCCGTCGTCAAAGACATGGCCCAGATGGGACCCGCAGCGATCGCAATGCACCTCGACGCGGATCATGCCGTGACTGGTATCGCGCTCGCTGGCTACCGGGGCCCCGTCCAGGGGCTGCCAGAAACTCGGCCAGCCACTGCCGGAGTCGTACTTGTGGGCCCCAGCGAAGAGGGGGGCGCCGCAGCCGGCGCAGCGATAGACGCCGGGGGTCTTGAGGGCATGGTAACGGCCGGTAAAGGCCCGCTCGGTACCCTTTTCACGGCAGACGTGGTACTGCTCGGGGGTCAGCCGGGCACGCCACTCGGCCTCCGTCCGTTCGATGTCCTTGCTCATGGTCGTTCACTCGCCTCCAGAATCCAGGAAAAAAGGGGGAACCCTTACCCGTACCCCCGCCCATGGCTTTCGCTTAGGGTAGTATTTTGCCAGCAACCGCGCCCGCCAGCCCGGACCTTTGCGCCCCTCCCCTTAAGCCCCCGGAGCCCGCCACCCTGATGTCACCCCCTCCCCCGCCCCCCGGGTTCAGCCGGTCCCGCCGGCCGCTACCTCGTGGGCCCCTGGTCCGCCTGATCCTCATGGCTTGCGCCATCGGTCTCTTCCTGATCGGCTATCAGTGGGGCAATCAGCATCGCTTCGGCCAGCCCCCGGGCATCGGCGGCGTACTCGTCGCGCCCCCCATGGCCCTGCCCGCCTTTACCCTGGCGGACAGCGCCGGACGGCCCTTCGGTCGCGCCCAGTTGGAGGAGCAGTGGACCCTCCTGGCCTTCGGTGATCTCGGCCAGGCCCGGGGCCAGTTGGCGGTCCAGCGTTTGTTGGACGTGTACCACTACCTGCCCGCCGACGCCGACCCCCGCCAGCGCCTGCAACTGGTCCTCGCCACCCCCATCCAGCGCGACGAACTGGCCCGCGATTTCAGCCGTCTTTCCTCGGCCCTGCGGCTGGTGGCCGGTGAGGCCGGCGATCTGGGCAAGCTCGCCACCCTGCTGGGGGAACCAGTGAACCCCGCGCCTCAGGATAGGTCCATCCTTTACTTCATTACCCCCGACGCCCGGCTGCTGGCCTTTTTTACCCCCGGCCAGGCCTCCCGGGAGGTAGCCGCTGACCTGACCCTCCTCGCCGATTGGCCCCTGGATGCCCTGGAGAACCAGAACCGTGACTGAACCCGTTCCCGCCCAGGCTCCCGCCCGGGCTCCCGCTCTTGCCACCCCTGGCAAGTTCGACGCCACCCCCGGCTGGGCCGACCGCCTGTTCGTCGGCATGCAGTATCTGCTGCCCCAACACCTGCTCTCGGCGCTCATGTACCGCTTCGCTCGGCTGCGCTGGCGGTCCCTGAGCGATCTCCTCATCCGCGCCTTCGCCCGCCGGTTTCGGGTCGATATGAGCGAGGCCCTGGAGCCGGACCTGGGGGCCTACCCTAGCTTCAACGCCTTCTTCACCCGCGCCCTCAAGCCTGGCGCCCGTCCCCTGCCCGCCAGCCCCACCGCTATCGCCTGCCCGGCGGACGGCTCCCTGAGCCAACAGGGGGACATCCATGCGGATCGCCTGTTCCAGGCCAAGGGGTTGGACTACGGTCTGGAGGAGCTGGTCGGCGACACCGCCTGGGCCCGCCGTTTCCAGGGCGGGAGCTTCGCCACCATCTACCTCTCCCCCCGGGACTATCACCGGGTCCACATGCCCCTGACCGGGCGCCTGCGGGAGATGATCCATATCCCCGGGCGTCTGTTCAGCGTCAACGGCGCCACCGCCCGCCTGGTGCCCCGG
>SBFV01000007.1 GCA_006227775.1 Gammaproteobacteria bacterium
CGCTTCCCGCATCCGCCGCTGATGCCCGTCGATCCCATTGCCCGGGCGAGTGCACGGCTGTTCATGTTTCGTATCGATCAGGATTGGTACCAACTCATGGGCCGAATTCTCAAGGGTACCAGTAAGGATGACATCGTCCAGGCGCGTAAGGAACTCCGCGAAAGCCTGATCGTCACTTCCCCCGTGTTTGGCGCCAAGCCTTACTTCATGAGCGATGAATTCTCGCTGGTCGATTGCTGCATTGCTCCCCTGCTGTGGCGCCTGCCGATCCTCGGTGTCGAGATCCCGCCCAATGCCGCGGCCATCCACCAATACATGAAGCGCATCTTCGACCTGCCCTGCTTCCGTCATAGTCTCACCGAAATCGAACGGGAAATGCCGCACGAAACGGTTGGACGTTGAGTGTGGGGCCAGCCCCGCCATGGCGGGACCGCATCAGGAAAGACCGCATGACCTCCAATCGCCCTTATCTGATCCGCGCCCTCTACGAGTGGATCCTGGACAATGGCATGACCCCTCATTTGCTGGTGGATACCAGCCGCTCGCCCACGGTGGTTCCCGCCCAGTTCGTCCAGGATGGCAAGATCGTCCTCAACCTCAGTCCCACCGCTGTCCGAGAACTCGTGATGGGCAACGATCAGATCGTCTTCAACGCCCGCTTTTCCGGTCGCCCCATGGATGTGCTGGTCCCCATTGACGCGGTCATGGGCATCTATGCCCGGGAAAACGGTCATGGCATGCTATTTCCCGAGCAGGACTTCGAAGCCGGTACGCCGGAATCGGGCCCTCCCGACGATGTCGCGCCCACCACCAAACCCCGGCGTGGCAAGCCCAATCTACGGGTCGTCAAATAAGTCGGGCGCTCAGGTCAGGCATCCCAGGCCCGCTCTGGCAGGATAAAACGAATTTCCTCCAGATCCAGACCAACCAGGGTCAGGTAGCCACTGCTCCGGCCGACGCCCTCTTCGCTGAACTCGAAACGATATGTCCTGCGCAGGCGCAAGCCATCGGTCGTCCACCGCAGGCGCAGGCGGCGCAGGGCGACGGTCTGATCGAGAAACTGCAAGTCCCGTTGCTCGCACGCCGCCCGGCAGATGCCCAGTGCCAATTCGCGGGCCCTGAGACTGTCCAGCCAGTACCAGCCGATCAGCAATGGAATGAGAATGGCCAGGAGGCTGTTCATGGTCGGCTGAATCACCTTGAGTGGACTAAGGCCCCAACATGCGGTGGGGGTGGATGATCCGCTATCCTTCCGGTCAGGCGAGAGCGTTCAGGGGTTGCGGAAGGTCCTAACTTCCCTTTTTTTCACTCCTTTCTGCCCGATTCATGCATAATCCCCCGCTAGAGTATCAAATCGCGAGGTTACCTCGCCAATGGCAGGTTCTCACGAATTACTCGGGAAGCAACATGAACAGCAAATCCATCCTTACCTCCGCCCTGGCGGCAACCCTGATTTTTTCCTCCGTGTCGGCCATGGCCCATCCACCGGGACATGCCAACAAACACCGGGGTCATCACCATGGTCATCACCACTATCCCCCGCCGCCGCCACCCAGGCCAAGATATAATGCCACCTGGGTTGCCCCCGCCATCATCGGGGGAATCGGCCTGGGATATCTTTTGAGCCAACCCAGCACCAGAACCGTTATCGTCGAGCAACCGGTCTATGAACAACGTTGTGATGAAGCAACGACCTATGATCGGTATGGCAACAGGACGACCACAAGGACCTGTTACTGACCCCCTGGATCAGTCAGTCGGGGGAGTACATGCACAGGAGTCAGACGACGCGGTGATGCTTTGCGTACCCTTAGGAGTGAGGTCCAGTCGATGCGTGACAGCATCCTGATTTGTCTGCTCTCCTTGGTCCTCGTCGGGTGTGCCGCAACGGACCAAGAGGTGGGCACCGTGCTGGGGACTACGGCGGCGGGTGCCGCCATCGGTGCCTTGGGCGGTGCGGCCCTGGACCCCTGGGATCGCAACCGGGGCGCTACCAGCGGTGCATTGGCCGGGGCGGCGGTAGGTGGCGCCATTGGTTTTGCCAATGTCGCCCAACAACGGCAACAGTACCAACCCCGGTACAGTTATTATCCCCCTCAGCCTCCCGCGAGACCCTATACTGGTAGTCACTGTACCGTAACCCAGGCCAGGGATCCCTATGGGAGAATCACCACGACGGAAAGGTGCACCGGCAATGGTCCCGCCTACCCACCGGGTTACTACTGAGGACTGCCGTCCGGGCGCCAGGTCTTCCCCGAACCCGTTACGGTTATACGAGCCCGCCACTTGCGATCCAGACCGATCCGAGTCCGGCATATCCGGCTGGTGCCTACCCCACGGCAAGCGCACCTGAGAATATACCCAAAGCCCCGTCATCCGCGCCTGGGGCGGGTGACCCATGACAGACGCTGACTGGAGACCGTCCGATGGACGACTGGCTGAAAATCCCTAAAGATAAGGCGGAGAAGCAGGAATTGTATGGCGTCGACGGATGGCTATTGGTTCTGGCCTTTTACCTGGCTTCGGTATTCTTGGTGACCATTATTTATCAATTCTATCTGTTCCCGAAGATGTATCCCGCCACGGTGACGGGAATTTCGTCCGACGCCACCTCGATCCGGCTGGTTTTGTTCATCGACATCCTCACCACGGCGGTGGTCCTGTTTATATTGTTCACCAAATACAATAACTTTAGACTGATCGCCACCTGGCTGTTTTCGATGAAGGTTGTGTTGAGCCTGTTGAATGCCTTTTATATATCGATGAGCAAGGAAAACATGCTGATCTTCATTTATAACGGCCAGCAGATCATCGTGCTCACGGCGTGGATCATTTACATCAACCAATCTCAACGGGTCCGCCTAACCTACGAGCATAAAATATCCAGGTATTCTTTCTATCAAAACTGAGCGTTCAGAACTGACCATGGACAGCGGCATGAAATGATCGGCGGGAAGACAACCGCCGTAATTCATCATCAGGGTCGTGGCGAGAACCCCTCGTGCGGGAGGGAAGGGACCCGCCACGCGCCTGCCCTCAGACCTTTTTGATCTTTTCGGGTTTTTTGGCCTTTTTGGCTTTCTTGTCCGCTTTTTCGTCCCTGGAGATCTGGGGGCTCTTCTTCACCTTCGCGACCCTGTCCGCTTTCTTGCCCTTTTTCCGTTTCGCCGGTTTGATCTCAGGTATGGGCTCCTCCGGTACAACGGCCGGGGAAGGCTTGCCTTTCCCGCCCGCTTCCGGCGCGAGTCCGGACTGTTCTTGAGGTTGGTCCTGGGTCACGGCAGGGGAAGGGGCCGCGGTCCGACGCGGGGGTGCGGCCGAGGCGGCAACCGGTATTTCCGACGTGGGCTCCTGAGCGGTGGGTTGAGGCGCCCCTTGGGTCGAACGGCTTGGGGACCTTCTTGCGGGCTTGGCCGCTGGTGAACCGGTCGCCACCGTGCTGGTCCGGCGGCGCCGTGACTTGGCCGCCGAAGCTGCTTCTTCCGCCAGCATAGCCTGAGCAGCGGCGATGATCTGCTGAGCGCGATAGGCGCGGAAACCGGGAACGGCGGAGAGGGCTTCGGGGGTGGCGTTGGCGATGTCCTTGAGGGTGCGGAAACCCAGTTTGTTCAAATCCAGGGCTCGCGCTTCTCCGACACCGGGGAGGTCAGTGATGGTTTTTGTCATGAGATCCTCGCTGGT
>SBFV01000433.1 GCA_006227775.1 Gammaproteobacteria bacterium
GCGGAGAAGGCCATCGAGCGCCTCAAGGGCCGGGAAATGCGGCTGACCCAGGAACAGGATGGCCTGGGTGGGCAGGACGAGGCTGGTCTGCAACGTCAGCAGGACGAACTGGAGGCAGCCCTGGCACGGGTCGCCGGCCTCGACGATATCCTGGCTTCGGCCCGGGATGCCCTGCCCGGCCTGGAGGCAACCCAGCGCCAGTGCCGGCAGGTGCAGGAACTGGCCCAGCGCGAGTTGCATCATATCGAGGCCGAGTTGAACGCCCTGAGGAAGCTGCAGCAGGCGGCCCAGACCGCCGAGCAGGAGGGGGCCGCCTGGCTGGGGCGGGAGGGACTCGATCAGGTGGCCCGCCTCTGGCAGCGGATTCGGGTCGAGGAGGGCTGGGAGACGGCCGTGGAGGCCGCCTTGGGCGAGGCCATGGCGGCCCTGGCCGCCGAGCTTAGGCCCGGCTGGGCCACCAACCCGCCAGAGGCCCGTTTCGAGCTGGTCCTCCCCGATACCGAGGCCGAGCGCCCGGATTTCAAGCTGCTGGCCACCGACGCCGCCTTCCGGCCCCTGGTGGACCTGATCCATACCGAGGATCCCCTGGTCGGGCGCTTCCTGGCCGATCGGCTGGCCCTGGCCTTCGCCGCCGATTCCCTGGTGCTCGCCCTGGAGCGGCGGAACGAGCTGCCCCCCGGGGCCTTCATCGCCACCCGGGAAGGGCATCGGGTCGGCCGCTCCAGCCTGGTCTTCAATGCCCCGGAAAAGGGACATCACGGCCTCATCGCCCGCAGCCGCGAGATCGAGCGGCTGGGAGATGAACTGGAGATGGCCCGGGCCCGGGCGGACGAGGTGGTGGAGGACCTGGCCCAGGCCGACGAGGCCCTGCTGCAAGGTCGCCGCCAGGTGGAGGCCCTGCAGGGCCAGAAGGCCCAGGCCCAGGCCCAGGCCCACCAGCTTCAGGTCAGCGTGGCCCGCGCCCAGGAGGTGGCCCGCCGGGTGTCCGAGCGCAGGGCCCAGATCGAACGGGAGCTGGACGAACTCTACGAACAGCTGGAGGTGGAGGAAGCCGCCTGGAACGAGGCCGGCGAACGGCAGCGGGAGGCGGAACTGGAGCAGGAATTCGCCCGCGAACGCCTGGACGAGGCCCGGGAGAAGCGGCATGGGGCGGACCAGGCCTTCCAGGCGGTGCGCGAGGCCCAGCGGGGTGCCGAACGGGAGTCCCAGGAGGCAGCCTTCCAGGTCCGTTCCGTCAGCAGCCGGATCAAGGAGTTGTCGGAGCGTCTGTCCCGGGCGGAGCAGGCCCAGGCCGAGCTGGCTGCCACCCAGGCCAGGCTGGAGGGGGAACTCGGCCAGCTACAGGAGGTGGCGGTCAACGAGAGCCTGATGACGGCCCTGGACCAGCGCCAGGAGGCGGAAGCGGCCCTGACCGCGGCGCGGGAGGCCCTGGAAGGCGCTAACGCCGCCCTGCAGGCGCTTGAGACGGCACGACTGGGGGCCGAGCGGGCCCTGGAGCCCCTACGGGATCGCCTCCAGTCCCTGGAACTGAAATTGCAGGAGTCGCATCTCCTGGAGGCGCGCTTCAGCGAGGAACTGGAGGGGGTGGTGGAGGCGGAGGTCCAGGCGGCGGCCGAGGCGGCAGGCATGGCCGGCCGCGGCGAGGGCTGGCTCACGTCCGAGCTGCAGCGCCTGGAGGCGGCAATCGCCGAACTGGGCCCGGTGAACATGGCCGCCCTGCAGGAACTGGAGGCGACCCAGGAGCGCAAGGCCTACCTGGATGCCCAGGCCGAGGACCTCAATACCGCTGCCGAGACCCTGGAGGAGGCCATCCGCCGCATCGATGCCGAGACCCGGGCCCGGCTAAAGGACACCTTCGACGCGGTCAGCCGGGAGTACCGCAACCTGTTCACCGAGCTGTTCGGCGGCGGCGAGGCCCAGTTGATCCTGACCGGCGAGGAGATCCTCGATGCCGGACTGGTGGTCATGGCCCAGCCGCCCGGCAAGAAGAACAGTTCGATCCATCTCCTTTCCGGAGGGGAGAAGGCCCTCACCGCCCTGTCCCTGGTATTCGCCTTCTTCCGCCTCAATCCGGCGCCGTTCTGCCTGCTGGACGAGGTGGACGCCCCGCTGGACGACAGCAATACCGAGCGTCTGTGCCGGATGGTGGCGCGGATGTCGGAAGAGACCCAATTCATGTTCATCACCCACAACCGCATCACCATGGAACTGGCCCAGCACCTGGTGGGCGTCACCATGCCCGAGCCGGGCGTGTCCCGGCCGGTCGCGGTGGATGTGGAAAACGCCATCCGCCTCGCGGTGGCGGCTTGATCAAGAGACCGAATGCCCATGAGTGGTAGCCCCCTAGACTTGTTTGATCCCCCGGCGCCGGACCTGCCGCCGCCACCACCCAGCCTGCCCCCGGATGAGCCCCTGGGCGACGATGCCGTGCCGCTGCACGAGTTCGCCGAGCGGGCCTATCTCGCCTACGCCATGTCGGTGGTCACCGGCCGCGCCCTGCCGGCGGTGGAGGACGGCCAGAAGCCGGTGCAGCGGCGCATCCTCTACGCCATGCGCGAGCTGGGCAACAAGTCCGACGCGCCCCACAAGAAATCCGCCCGCATCGTCGGCGACGTCATCGGCAAGTTCCACCCCCACGGCGATTCCAGCGTCTACGAAGCCGCGGTGCGCATGGCCCAGGATTTCACCCTGCGCTACCCGCTCATCGACGGCCAGGGCAACTTCGGCTCCCGCGACGGCGATGGCGCCGCGGCGATGCGCTACACCGAGATCCGCCTGACGCCCTTCGCCGAAGAGATCCTGCTCTCCGAGATCGAACGCGACACCGTCGACTTCCGCGACAACTACGACGGCACGATGCAGGAGCCGGCCCTGCTGCCCGCCCGCCTGCCGGTGCTGCTGCTCAACGGCGCCACCGGCATCGCCGTAGGCATGGCCACCGAGGTGCCGCCCCACAACCTGCGCGAGGTGGCCGAGGCCGCCATGCGGGTGGTGAACGATCCCAATGTGGATGACGATGCGATCCTGGCCTGCGTGCCGGGCCCGGATTACCCGGGCGGCGCCCAGATCATCTCCACTGACGCCGAGATCCGCCAGGCCTACCTCACCGGCCGCGGCAGCATCCGGGTGCGCGCCCGCTGGGAGGTGGAGCCCCTGGCGCGCGGCCAGTGGCAGGTGGCCATTACCCGGCTGCCGCCCGGCGCCAGCGCGGCCAAGGTGCTGTCCGAGATCGAGGAGATCACCAACCCCAAGGTCAAGGCCGGCAAGAAGTCGCTTTCCTCCGAGCAGCAGACGCTGAAGGCCGCCGCCCTGTCCCTGATCGACACGGTGCGCGACGACTCCGATGGCGAGCATCCGGTGCGGATCCTGATCGAGCCGAAGAGCCGCAACGTCACGGTCGACGAGATGATGGCCTTCCTCCTGGCCAACACCTGCCTGGAGGGCAACAGCCCGATCAACCTCACGGTGCTGGGCCGTGACCGTCGCCCCGGTCAGAAGGGACTGCCCGCCATCGTCCGCGAGTGGGCGGCCTTCCGCCTCGATGCGGTGGAGCGCCGCCTGAAGCATCGTCTGGGGGAGGTCGATCGGCGTCTCCATATCCTCGACGGTCGTCTGATTGCCTTCCTGCACATCGACGAGGTGATCAAGGTCATCCGCGAGTCG
>SBFV01000247.1 GCA_006227775.1 Gammaproteobacteria bacterium
CACCCTCCAGGGTCAGCCCCTCGTCCAGGATATCGTCCAGCAGGAGGATGTGACGCCCCTGGATCTGGCCACTGGGCCGATGGACCCAGGTCAGTGCGCCCCCCCGGGTGGACCCCTGATAGCGCGTGGCATGGAGATATCCCAACTGCAATTGAAATTCGAGCCGCGGCAGCAAACGCCCCGTCACGATCACGGCGCCATTCATCAGGCAGAGGACCAGCGGGTCGGAAGCCGCCAGGTCCGCCGTGATCGCCTTGGCCATGCGGTCCAGAACAAGGTCCAATTCCTCAGGGGGGACAAGCAACTGGGCACGGGCGGCCACGCCAGCATAGGCCTCGGGGGTCAGGCGCATGGGAACAGCTCCAGGCTAGGGGTGAGTGGGGACCTGTACACCAGGTATTCTGGATTTCGGTCAGGCCAGCTCGGGCCAGTTCGGGTCAGGTCAGGTTGGATATGTCAGGTTAGGTCAAACATCGATTGGCGATGTCCAACCATGGAGGGCATCAGGCCGATCACAGCCCCAGGTCCAGGGAGGGGGTTTCCAGCAGGTCGGCGGCCGCCCTGACCCCGCGCTGCCAGCGAGGGTCCAAAGGCAGGTGGGCGCGATCCACCCCGCCCCGGCCGTGCATGCGCAGACAGCGCAGGTGGCTGGTGGGATCGTCGTGAGCGTTCAGGGCCGCGATGATCTCCAGCGCCGCCGGACGATTCTGGCAGATCAGCAGGACGTCGCAGCCGGCATCCAGCGCGGCACGGGCACGCTCCGCGTAACCGCCACCGGCGGCGGCAGCGCCCATGTTGAGATCGTCACTGAAGATGACGCCCTGGAAACCCAAGCGACCCCGCAGGACCTCCTTGAGCCAGAAGGGGGAAAAGCCCGCCGGGCGGGAATCGCAGCGCGGATAGAGGACGTGGGCCGGCATGATCGCCTCCAGGCCATGGCGGATCAGTCGTTCGAACGGGACCAGATCCCGCGGGGCGATGTCGTCATAGCGCCGCTCGTCGACCGGCAGGACGGCGTGGGAATCGACGGCCACGCCGCCATGGCCGGGAAAGTGCTTACCGACCGCCGCCATGCCGGCCGCCCGGACCCCTTCGCACCAGGCACTGGCCAGTTCGGTGACATCGTTGCCCCCGGCGGAGAAGGCACGGTCGCCGATGACGGTGTTGAGGCCGCGGTCCAGGTCCAGCACCGGGGCAAAGCTGAAGTCCACCCCTACCGAACGCAACTCCGCGGCCATCAGCCAGCCTACCGCTTCCGCCGCCTGCCGGGCCTGGTGGTGATTGCGCCTGGCGAGGTCACCGAAGCGCGCGGCGGGTGGCAGGGGCGTGAATCCTTCGCGAAAGCGCTGCACCCGTCCACCCTCCTGGTCCACGCTGATGAGGAGGTGAGGGTCCCGCAGGCCATGAATCTCCGCGGTCAGGGCCGCCAGTTGTTCCGGTTCCTGATAGTTGCGCGAAAAAAGGATCACGCCACCGACCGCGGGGTGGCGCAGCAACTCCCGTTCCTCGGCAGTAAGTACAGGTCCCTCGAGATCGAGGATGACGGGACCCAGGGACATAGTGTCAAAGCCTCCAGGGACAGGGGGATCGGGCATTGTCGCCAGCATACCGGCCTGGCTTCTCCAGGGCCAGACCCGGGGGCACCAGACTCATCGCCTGGGCTACAGAGCACGCACGTCCAGCCAATCCCGCAGTCGGTCACCGAGGAGGTTGACCGAGAAGACAACCAGGGCGATGGCTATCCCAGGGGCCATCACCAAGTGGGGCGCCACCAGCATATAGCTCACCCCCTCGCGGATCATACTACCCCAGGAGGCCTGAGGGGGCTGAACGCCGAGCCCCAGGAAGGACAGCCCCGCCTCGGCGACGACGACCCCCCCGATGCCGAAGGTGGCTTCGACGATGAGGGGGGCCAGGGTGAGGGGCAGCAGGTGGCGCACCAGGACCCGCCCCGGCCTGACTCCCAGCGCCCTTGCCGCCAGGACATGGTCACGCTCCTTGAGGGCCAGGATCTGCGCCCGGCTGAGACGCGCGTAGCCCACCCAGCCGGTGGCCGCGAGGGCCAGGATCAGGTTGTCGATCCCGGGCCCGAGTATCCCTGCCAGGGCGATGGCCAGGAGGATACCGGGAAAGGCGAGGAAGACGTCGACCAGGCGCACCAGGACCAGGTCCACCCAGCCGCCGGCAAAAGCGGCGATGCCGCCGACGAGAGCACCGATTAGCAAGGACAAGGCCACGACCCCGAAGCCGACCAGAAAGGCGACGCGCGCCCCTACCAGCAGGCGGTGGAGGACCGGCCGCCCCAGGTCATCATTTCCCAGCAAGGTTTCGGCCCCCGGGGATGCCAGTATCCCCGGCAAGTCGACGGCATTCGGGGTCAGCGGCAGCCAGGGGGCGACCAGGGCCACGAGGAACCACAGGACCAGCAGGGCGCTTGGCATCAGCCAGCCGGATTCCTTGGATCGAAAGGGGGGCCCGCCGACGAAATTAGACATGCCAACGAATGCGTGGGTCGGCCCAGGTATAGACCAGATCGGTCAGGGTGTTGACCAGCACGTAGCTCAGGCTGACCAGCAGGACGCAAGCCTGAACCACCGGGTAATCCCGGCTCTGAATCGCCTCCACCAGCAGGCTGCCAATTCCCGGCCAGGCGAAGACGGTCTCGGTGATGACGGCACCGCCCAGTAGCCCCCCCAATTGGAGACCGATCAGGGTGAGGATTGGCAGCCAGGCGTTGCGCAGGGCATGGCCCCAGAGTACCCGGCCCTCGCCGAGTCCCTTGGCGCGGGCGGTGCGTACAAAGTCCTCGCCCAGCACCTCCAGGACGCTGGCGCGGACCATGCGCGCCAGGATGGCGGCCATGCCCGTGCCCAAGGTCAAGGCTGGCAGGATCAGGCTCGCCGGATCCTCGCGGCCGCTCACGGGTGTCCAACCCAGCCAGAGAGAGAAGACCAGGATCAACAGGGGGCCGAGCCAGAAATTGGGGATGGAGATCCCCACCAGGGAGACCCCCATCGCCCCCCTGTCGAGGCGGCTGCCCTGATAGCGAGCCGCCAGCACCCCCAGCGGCAGGGCCAGGAGTAGGGACAAGGCCAAGGCGGCGAGGGCGAGTTCCAGGGTCGCGGGCAGTCGCTCCGCCAGGATGGTCGCCACCGGACGCCGGTCCTGGAAGGAAAGGCCGAAATCAAGGCGGACCAGGCGGCTCAGATAATCCCGATACTGTTCGATCAGGGGCCGGTCCAGACCCAGGGCCGCCCGCAAAGCCTCCCGGTCAGCGGGTTGGGCGCTTTCTCCCAACATGGCCTCCACGGGATCGCCCGGTACCAGGTGAATCAGCAGGAAGACCAGGGTGCAGACCCCCAGCACCACCACCAGGGCAGCCCCCAAGCGCGAGATCAGCAGGCCGACCACCTCAGCGAATCTCCACCAGGGTCCCCGCCGGGGTCTGGTCGAAGAGAGACAGCAGGTCAGGATCGCGCATCCTGATGCAGCCGTGGGACAGGGGCTCGCCCATGGGGGTGGTCTCCGGACAACCGTGGATGTAGATGAAACGGCGCAGGGTGTCTACTGCTCCACCGCGGTTGCGGCCCGGCTCCAGGCCGGTGAGCCAGAGGATGCGCGTCAGGATCCAGTCCCGCCCGGG
>SBFV01000028.1 GCA_006227775.1 Gammaproteobacteria bacterium
TGCCCGAAGGGTCTTAACCCCACCAAGGCCATCGGCCACATCAAGGAATTGATGCTCAAGAACGCGGTCTGAGCCGCGGAACGGCCAGTAACCAGCGTGAACCCGGGTGCCAACCCGGGTTTTCTCCCCTTGAAGCCCGAACGGGGTTCCTTTTCCCTCCTCTGGTGAAGGTCACCGGGAGTGACGGCGATGGCGACGACCTATGAAGACATCCTGGCCTTATGCCAGGAAAGCGAGCGGTAAGGTCCAGCTACACTTCCTGGACAGGGATCGGAAATAGCCGGCCAGGGAGCGGAAGTGTCAGAAGCCCGCGCGACTATTGCGCGAAAAGAGCGCTACCGACCAGTCTCCTTCAACGCTTACCGAACCGCAGCAGTTGATGGAGCAGAACCGCCAACACCGTACTCAAGGTCAAGGCCGACCCAAACAGCGGGCGAAACAGAGGGGAGACGTCCGCGAACAAGGCCGGGTTGATATCCAGACTGAGCCCGAAAATCAGGGGAATGCCGATCACAAAGGTCTTACGCGTGTCCATGCCCGCACCCAGGATGATCTGGATGCCGGAAATGATCATGAAGCTGGAGACAAAGATGAGGATGGCTCCCATGACCGGCGGGGGCATGATGGACAGGAAACCGGCGACTTTGGGAAAAAAGGCCAGCAGGATGAAAAGGCCCCCGGCCATGTAAGCGATCGAGCGGCTGGTTGCCCCCGAGGCCTTGCTCAGGGCGACATTGCTCGCGGAGGTATCCGATGCCATGCCTCCAAGCAGACCCGAAACGGTCACGGAGACGGAATCGGCCATGAGGCCATTGGAGATGCGGCGCATGTCCGGGGCCTGCCAGGCATCGTCGTTCACCTTTTCACACAGGATCAGGTTGCCAAAAGACTTGAGGGCGCCGGTGATGGAGACGATGACAAAGACCGGCACCAGAGACCAATCGAAGGCCAGTTCAAGGCTGTTCTCCAGGAAGGGCATGCTGATCCAAGGGGATTCCAGGACATCTTGCAGGCTGCTCCAGGGAATGAGCCCAAAGGCTAGGGAAAGGACATAACCGCAGATGAAACCAATAAAGACGCTGTAAAGCCTGAGGTTACCCTTACCCCAGATATTGACCCCGATCATGATGATAAGGCTGAGGGAGGCAATCAATACGCTGCTGGTCTGGATAGGCTCGCCTTCGTAATTGATACCCAGAAACTTGGACACGCCCAGGGTGACCAGGCTCTGGGCGACCATCAGCACCACGAGCCCGGTGATCTCAGGGGGGAAGAGAAAGGCGAGTCGCTGAACAAAACGGGCAAAGATCACCTCGGCCAGGCCCGCGACGATGGTCATGCCCCGCATCAGCGGCAGTCCCCCAAGCCAGGCCGCCTCCATGGAGACGAGGAAGAAATTCGGGCCACAGAGATTGGGGCAGACGAAACCCGAACCCAGAAAGCGCCAGCGAAGGGCCTGCACGATGGTACCGATGCCGCAGGCGATCATGGTCAGCGCGATTACCGAGCGGATTTCCTCGAAGGTGCCGCCGATCTCCCTGACCAGGACGACCGGCAACACCAAGGTGCTCGACATGAGAAAGATGTGCTGACAACCCAATATCAGGAGAGCGGTGAAGGGGGGCTTGTCATCCAGGCCGTAAATCAGATCCTTGGGCTTTTGAGCCACGGTGGGTCCCCGTCATTTGAGCCAGATGGGTGATGCCGGGACATAACCGGCTCCGACATAGAAGGTCTCGTCGCCGGAGCGGACCTTACGGGTATAAATCAGGTTCTTTTCGGGCAGGCCAGATCCCGGCTTGGGTTGGGTAAAGCTGGACCAGGTGGCGTCTTTATCCCGGAGGGCCGCCCGGGTTTCCTGAAAGACGTTTTTGCCGATTAAGTCCAACTGGTTGGCAATGTTCCGTTTTTTTGGCAGGTTGGGAAAGAGTGGGTCCACTAGGACATCCCCTTCCTCGTCCGTGACCTGGATGTAGGAGTCCATGACATGGAGGGAAGAGGCGATGCCTCTGAGCTGCTCGAAGGCCGCTTCCTTGCCCAGTTGTTGGATCAGGGCGGCCGCCTGATCCACTCTGTCCCGGATAAAGACTTTTTCGATCTTGATATTGTAGAGACCGCTGCCGACGAGATAGACCTTGCCATCGGGGGCTATAGCCTTGCGGACATAGGAGCCTTTCCACAAGGAATGCATATGCCAGGGTCCCTCCCATTGATAGAAGACCCAGCCGTTGGCATCAGGCTCCGGTTTGCGGGCTATGGCCATGATCAGGGCAACGACGGATTTGCCCGCCATGTCCCTGAGCGCGGACAGGTCCTGCCCCTGCAGGTGGGGTTCGACCGGATGGAAGACATTTATGCCCTGATCGTCATAGACGAACAGGTAGTTCTGGTCATTGAACCACTTGGAGCCCTTGGTGGCGAAAGTGGGGAAAGCTGCCGTCCCTCTACTTTCGATCAGGGCGGCGGCATCCTCCACCAGCCTGACAAGCTGCCGATTGTCCTGGTAGACGTAGGACACCACCTTGTCCCCCTGACTGGCGCCAAGGGTACCGCTGTTGGCGAGCAGGCAAGCCAGAGACAACAACCATGGGTAGAGGCGATTCATTGACTTTTCTGTAAGATTTTCAATTTATTATAATATTCGTCCCACCACGGGTTCTCCTGATGGAAAAGTATAGCAGTTGTCTTCCCTTGCCTGGGCTTTTGCTAGAATGCCCGCCTTACCCGTCAGTCCGTGGATCGCCATGACCGTCCGTACCCGTTTCGCCCCGTCTCCCACGGGCTATCTGCACGTCGGCGGTGCCCGCACCGCGCTCTTTTCCTATCTGTTCGCCCGCCGCCATGGCGGGCGCTTCATCCTGCGCATCGAGGATACGGACTTGGAGCGGTCGACGGCTCAGTCGGTCAACGCCATCCTCGAAGGCATGGCCTGGCTGGGGCTGGACTACGACGAGGGGCCCTTCTACCAGACCCAGCGCTTCGACCGTTACAACGCGGTCATCGACGTACTGCTCGCCAAGGGCCTGGCCTACCGCTGCGATTGCCCCAAGGAGCGCCTGGACGCCCTGCGCGAGGAGCAGATGGCGGCCAAGCTCAAGCCGCGTTACGACGGCCGCTGCCGGGACCGGGCGGTGGACCCCGCCCTGCCGCATGTCATCCGCTTTCGCAATCCGGACGGCGGCTTGGTGGTGGTCGACGACCTGATTCGCGGACGCATGACCTTCGACAACGCCGAACTGGATGACCTCATCATCCGCCGCACGGACGGCGCCCCCACCTACAACCTGTCGGTGGTGGTGGACGACGCGGACATGGCCATCACCCACGTCATCCGCGGCGACGATCACATCAACAACACCCCGCGCCAGGTCAATATCCTGCGCGCCCTGGGCAAGGATGTGCCCCGCTACGCCCATGTGCCCATGATCCTGGGGGAGGACGGGGCGCGCCTGTCCAAGCGCCACGGGGCGGTCAGCGTGGTGGCCTACCGCGATCAGGGCTACCTGCCCGAGGCCCTGCTGAACTACTTGGTGCGCCTAGGCTGGTCCCACGGCGACCGGGAGATCTTCTCCCTGGACGAGATGGTCGCCCTGTTCGATATCGGCCAGGTCAACAAGGCGGCGGCGGCCTTCGACCCCG
>SBFV01000206.1 GCA_006227775.1 Gammaproteobacteria bacterium
TCACCGTCCCGCATGCATGCATCGAATCCGCCGGCGATGAACGTCGCCTTGTCGCACCAGACTGCCACAGGATAGTAATCGCCCATTACGCGCTGCGCGCACGGCCCGACGGCATCGATGGCGCCTCGATCCGGGGGAAACGTGGAGTCGAAGGCGCACTCAGCCCAGGCATCTTTCGCGGCATGGGGAAATTCGGCTGACGGCAGGATGTTGCGCAGGACCACGAACTTCTGGTACTGCACATCCCCCCAGGGCAACCAGTTCACGTTAGGCCTCAGCCAGTCCGGGCGCTGACGGTCGTCCGAAACGACGATCGTGTACTCCTGGCCCTGGAGACGTGTGGTGAGATCTGTCGCGCAAGCGACCGTCGAGGGCGGCCACGTAAGGTTCATGTTGCACATCGCCCAGTAGCGCAGGTCGACGCTGCGGAAGCCCCGAGCGGGCTCCCATATCGCGGAGCCGTTGAACGTGTCCGGAAAGCCGGGCGCCTCGCCACGCATGACGATGACGCGCCCAGCCTGGTACTCGCGTCCAGGCAACATCATCAGGTACTTGCCGTCCGGGTTGGGCCACAGGTTGCCGGGTACGCTCTTCGGCGGCGCAAACCACAGCCTGTTCGAGGATGGCGTGCCTTCATCCACCGGCAGATCGATTTCCGGCGGGAAGAGATGTCGACCAAGAGCCATCAGGTCGGACCACTTGTTGATCGGCGAACACGTTTCGAGCTCGTCGGCGACACCGTTGTAGTCCGTGAGCGTGACGGTTGGCAGTGGTACTCCGCCCATCAGGCTCTGCCCGGTCAGAGAGGCATCGGCGTCCGGTACGTAGGCGCGCAGGACGATCCAGACGAGGTCTGCGGTGACCGTGATTGTATTGGGCGAAACTCCCTTTGGAACGACCCTTGCCCTCGCCGCGGTCTGTAAGTCGCGGCGCGCGATCTCGATAGTGTAGGTGCCGTTTCTGCCGCCAGGCTTCACGAAACGATTGGCGCCCCTCTGTCCAAGATACTTTGCGGGCCATTCGATTCTGCCGCCGGGCTTCACGAAAGGATTGGCGCCCTGATCGGGGATGATCTCGGCATCGTACAAATGATCGCCGACCTCGAAGTCATAGCCTGGATCCTTATCCTTGGGTACAACTTCGTAAGCGGCGATGGCGAAATATCGGAGATGGGGATACGTGCCGTGGATCGTCATTGCCCGGTACTGCGTCGTATCAAGGGGCATGATCCAGTACCGTGCAGCATCGTCCGGGCCCTGGAAGTTGGCAGGTCCCTCGGGCGAGAGCAACAACGGCCATCCGCAGCCTCGGGAGTTGTAATCATCGGCGTGCGTAACATCGGTGCTGATCAGGAACGCGATCGCCGAGAGTCCGATGAGAATGCTAGAGAGCCTATTCATCGTCTATTCCTCAAGGATAGGAAATCCAACCGCCTAAGCCGAAGTATCCGCCCGCCCGTGGACACAGTCAAACCAAGCGAAAATAATGGTTTTTGTGGGTTGGGTATTTCCTAAGAGGCGCTTGGGCTAACCTTAACAACCACCTGCTGAAAGCCGGTGGTTTATGGGCTGAAAGTCTGGATTCGCGTCGGCTTAACGAAGCGTTTCCAGCCAGTCACAGGGCGTGGTGCGGCCGCGTTGTTGGTCGGCCACGGCGATGTCAAAGGCCTGGCCCTGGGACAGGAAGGTCAGACCCTGCCGGGTCAGGCGCTTGATGTCAGACTCCGATTCCGGGGGGGGACATGAAGCCTCACCCCAGGCTGGCATGGATGACCTCCCGCAGGGCGGCGATGGTCTCGGCGTCATCGGTGAGAGGTTCCACCAGGGCGGCGTGGCAGGCATCCAGGGGGGGCATGCCCCCATGGATGAGGGTGGCGGCGTAGACCAGCAGACGGGTGGAGGCGCCTTCCTCCAGGTCGTGGTCCTTGAGGGTGCGCAGGGCCCCGGCCAGGGTCACCAGGCGGCGGGCCAGGGGATTGTCGATTCCCGTCTCCCGCATCAGGATGGCGACCTCCAACTCCGGATGGGGGAAGCCCAGGCTGAGGGCGACGAACCGCTGACGGGTGCTGGGCTTCATGCCCTTGAGCAGGTTCTGGTAGCCGGGATTGTAGGACACCACCAACATGAAGCCGGGCGGGGCCTCCAGGGTCTCGCCGGTGCGCTCCAGAATGAGAATGCGACGGTCGTCGGTGAGGGGGTGCAACACCACGGTGGTGTCCTTGCGCGCCTCCACCACCTCGTCCAGGTAGCAGATGGCGCCCTCGCGCACGGCCCGGGTCAGGGGGCCGTCGGACCAGAAGGTGCGGTTGTCGCCGATCAGATGCCGCCCGACCAGGTCCGCCGCGGTCAGGTCGTCGTGGCAGGCGACGGTATAGAGGGGCCGGCCCAGGCGCTGGGCCATGTAGCGCACCAGCCGCGTCTTGCCGCAACCGGTAGGCCCCTTGATCATCACCGGCAGGCGGTGGCGGAAGGCCTGCTCGAACAGCGCCACCTCCCGGCCCTGCGGCTGGTAGTGGATGGGGTTCGCCGTAGCATCGACGACGAAGGAGTCGGAAAGGAGCATGAATCAAGTCCTAGGGGGGTGTCAGGCTGAAGGCCGTGGTGATGAGGCCGCCGATCAGGAACAACCAGATCAGGATGGCCCAGCGCCAGGGACCGCGCAAGCCATAGAGCCCCATGAAAAAGTCCCCCACCAGGTGCCCCTTGACGAGGGCACCCGCCAGGACGAGGAGGGCGGCGGTCAGGCCGCTCAATCCCAGTTCACCGACGATGTAGGTGGCGCAGGTCAGGGCGATCATCACCAGGTAGACGCGGGTACAGGGGCGGGGCCAGGCGGACGCTTGGTTCATGGCGCGGCTCCCGTCGGGGCAGGCGGGGATGGGTAATGAAAAGGGCCAATTCGTATCATGTTGGGCTCCTTTCAGCGCATGACGTAGACCAGAGGGAAGAGGATCAGCCACACCAGGTCCACCATGTGCCAGTAGGAGGCCCCCGTTTCGACGCCGGTATGGTCCCGGGCGTCATAGCCCCCCTGGCGGGCCTTGAAGGCCACCGCCGCCAGGATCACCAGTCCCAGGATGACGTGCATGAAATGGAAGAAGGTCAGGGACAGGTAGAACATGTAAAAGGTGTTGGTGGACAGGGTGATGCCTTGGCCGAAGTGATGGGCGTACTCATAGCCCTTGATCAGGAGAAAGAGGCCGCCCAAGGCGATGGCCAGGCCCAGCCAGCCGGCGCAGCGGCGGCTTTCTCCGCCCCGGATGGCGGCGACGGCGCGCACCACGCAATAGCTGCTGGTGATCAGGGCCAGGGTATTGATCAGGGCCGCGCCCCGATCCAGGGTCAACTGGTACTCGTTGAACAGCGCGACGTGGTTCATGCGGGTGAAGGCATAGGCGGCGAAGAAGACGGCGAAGACCGACAGTTCCGCTAGGATGAAGATCCAGATCGCCAGATCACCCGGAGGGTATCGGGGTTCCGCCGGGGCGCATACTGCCGTGCTCATCGGGGCTGATCCTGAAATGAATGAAGGTAAAATCAACCATTGAATGACAAAACAAAACGTTATGCGGGCAGGGGGGGCATGGCCTTGATCGAGGTCAAAATCGGCTTGGCC
>SBFV01000447.1 GCA_006227775.1 Gammaproteobacteria bacterium
TTCCGCTATGCGACCGCACATGATCCTCATCGACCTGGATGGCACCCTGGTGGACAGCGTACCGGACCTGGCCTACTGCGTCGATGCCATGATGGCGCGTCTGGACCGCCCACCCCATGGCGAGGCCAGGGTCCGCAACTGGGTGGGCAACGGGGTCGAGCGCCTGGTCCGCCGTTCCCTCATCGGCCAACTGGAGGGTGAACCGGATGAGGCCGATTTTCAGCGCGCCTATCCCATCTTCCTGGAACTCTATCGGGACAATACCTCCAAGCGCTCCCAGCTTTTCCCGGGTATCCGCGCTGGGCTCGACTGGCTGAAGGCCGCCGGCTACCCCCTGGGCTGCGTCACCAACAAGGCCGCCCAGTTCACCGAGCCCCTGTTGCGGGACCTGGAGGTGCGGGACTACTTCGAGATCGTCATCAGTGGCGACACCCTGCCCCGCAGCAAGCCGGACCCCCTGCCCCTGCTCCATGCCGCCGCCCATTTCGGCGCCGAGCCGGCGGAGGCCCTGATGATCGGGGACTCCATCAGCGACGTGAAGGCGGCCCGCGCCGCCGGCTTCACCATTTTCTGCATGAGTTATGGTTACAACCACGGTCAGGACATTCGCGATTACCATCCGGACGCGGTTCTGGACTCCCTGACCGAGGTCAAGGGTCTGCTGGAGGGAGCACCCTGACCAGGGGCCAGGCTTTTGCGTAACAGGACGGGGAACATGATGGGCAAGACGTCTGGAGGTATGAGCGGCCGATTCCGCGCCACGCGGGTGGAACGGCTGATCGGCAGTGACTCCGGACGGCGATGGCGGTGCTGGCAAGTTTGACTCAGCCGCCATCCCACCCGCACGCGCCTTTCCGGAGATCCTCATGACCCCAGAACAATTCGCCAGCCTCGCCGCCCAGGGCTACAACCGCATCCCCCTGATCTGCGAGGTGCTCGCCGACCTCGACACCCCCCTGAGCGCCTATCTCAAGCTCGCCGGCGGGCCCTACTCCTGCCTCTTCGAGTCCGTCCACGGTGGCGAGAAGTGGGGCCGCTACTCCATCCTGGTCCTGCCCAGCCGCACCCGGCTTCAGGTCAAGGGGCACCAGGTGCGGGTCTGGAGCGACGGCCGGTTGATCGAGGAAGAAGAGACCACGGACCCCCTCGCCTGGATCAGCCACTACCAGCGCCGCTTCAAGGTCGCCCCCACCGCCGAGGGCATGCCACGCTTCGCCGGGGGCCTGGCGGGCTATTTCAGCTACGACACCATTCGCTACATCGAGCCGCGCCTGGCCATCTGCCCCAGTCCGGACCCCCTGGGCACCCCGGACATCCTGCTCATGGTCGCCGACGAGATCGTCGTTTTCGACAACCTCAGCGGGCGCATGTACCTCATCACCCACCTGGACCCCAGCGCAGGAGAGACCCTGGCGGACGGTGAGGCGCGCCTTCACGCGCTGATTTTGCTCATGCGCCGCGGCGCCCCGCGCCCGCCCCCCGGCCCAGCGCGCCAGGTGAGCGAGGACGACTTCGTCTCCGGCTTCACCGAGGCCGGCTTCAAGGCGGCGGTGGAGCGCATCAAGGACTACATCCTGGCTGGCGACTGCATGCAGGTGGTCCTGTCCCAGCGCCTGTCCATCCCCTTCCAGGCGCGGCCCATCGACCTCTACCGCGCCCTGCGCGGACTCAACCCCTCGCCCTACATGCACTACATGGACCTGGGGGACTTCCACATCGTCGGCTCCTCACCGGAGATCCTCACCCGGCTGGAGGACGGGGTGGTCACGGTGCGGCCCATCGCCGGCACCCGCCGCCGCGGTGCCACCGAGGCCGAGGACCGCGCCCTGGAGGAGGAACTGCTCGCCGATCCCAAGGAACTGGCGGAGCACCTGATGCTCATCGACCTGGGCCGCAACGACGTCGGCCGCGTCGCCCGCATCGGCACCGTTCGTCTCACCGAGCGCATGATCGTGGAGCGCTACTCTCACGTCATGCACATCGTCTCCAACGTCATCGGCGAGCTGCGCCCGGGGCTGGACGCCCTCGACGTGCTGCGCGCCACCTTCCCCGCCGGCACCGTCTCCGGCGCCCCCAAGATCCGCGCCATGGAGATCATCGACGAGCTGGAGCCGGTCAAGCGCGGCATCTACTCCGGCGCCGTCGGCTACCTGTCCTGGAACGGCAACATGGACACCGCCATCGCCATCCGCACCGCCGTCATCAAGGACCGCCAGCTCCACATCCAGGCCGGCGCCGGCATCGTCGCCGACTCGGTGCCCGACCTGGAATGGAAGGAGACCATGAACAAGGGCCGGGCCATCTTCCGCGCCGTGGCCATGGCGGAGGCCGGCATCGAACGCCTCGGCTGCGCTGCCGACGCTGGCTGAGGTCGGGTTTGCCGTTGAGGCGGTTGGCCGGACGTTAGCCCCGGATCACCTGCTTCCCACCATCGCTGGACCCTCCCGTGACCCGCGCCCGCCCGCCTCTGGTCATCCTGCTGCTGTCGGTCTTCGGCTTCAGCACCCTCTACGCCCCCCAGCCCCTCTTGCCGGTGCTGGCGGAGGCCTTCGGCCGAGCGCCGACGGAGGCCTCCCTGCTCATCACCCTCACCATGTTGCCCCTGGCTGTCGCGCCCCTGGCCTATGGCTATCTGCTGGTCTCGGTGCCGGCGAGGCCCATGCTGGCGGGTTCGGCCCTGTTGCTGGGGCTGTGTCAGATCGGCCTGGCCCTGGCGGAATCCTGGTGGCAGATGCTGGCCCTGCGCCTTGTGATCGGGTTCTGTCTACCGGCCCTGTTCACCGCCCTCATGACCTTCGTCGCCGCGACGGCGGCTCCCGAGCGCTTGCGCCAGGCCCTGGCCTGGTACATCGCCTCCACCATCCTCGGCGGGTTCGCTGGCCGGGCCCTGAGTGGTCTGGTCGCCTCCGTCTGGGATTGGCGCCTGGCGCTGGGGATTTGGGCCCCGGCCCTCCTGGCCATGGGGCTCTGGGCCCGGCACCTGCCTGGCGATCAGGAGAGCCGCTTTGGCCGGGTGACGCCGCGCGTCTTCCTGGCGGTCATGGAGCGTCCAGGAGCCCCTCAGGCCTATCTCGCCATTTTCTGCATCTTCTTCGTCTTCGCCTCGGTACTCAACGCGCTGCCCTTCCACCTGGCGCAGCGGGACCCTGGCACTGGCAGCGCGGGCATCGGTTTCGCCTATCTGGGTTACCTGTCGGGGATGATGATCTCCCTGAATACCGAGCGCATTCGCCACTGGTTCCACGCCGAGGGTCCCCTCTATGGCCTGGGCCTGGGGCTCTATGCCCTGGGGATCGGTCTC
This sequence comes from Gammaproteobacteria bacterium, assembly GCA_006227775.1. Taxonomy (GTDB): domain Bacteria; phylum Pseudomonadota; class Gammaproteobacteria; order Chromatiales; family Chromatiaceae; genus M0108. Next base: position 3,302 of record SBFV01000447.1, read on the forward strand.
TTCGCCCTCCCCGGCATGGGGGGAACCTACCTGGCCATGTTCGCCTTCTGCGGGGGGATGTTTCTCATCCATACCCGCCTGTCGGGCCAGATCAACCAGATGGGAGGCCCTTACCGGGGGGTGGTGAATGGTGTCTACATCGCCTCCTATTACTTTGGGGGCAGCCTGGGCTCCTGGCTGGCGGTGGCCATCTATCGCGCCCTGGGTTGGGAGCCTTTCCTGGTCGTGGTGATCCTGGTCCTGGCGCTGGCCGGCTATGGGCTGCGCGGCATGCTGCGGCTGGAGGCAATTCAGGGCATGCCCTGACCCTCCA
>SBFV01000314.1 GCA_006227775.1 Gammaproteobacteria bacterium
CCCGTAATGACTGTGGCTGATGCCCCCCTCGGCCCCTTGGAAATGGACGGCGAAGCTGCCCTGGCGGGGGATGTGCTCCTCCCAGGGGATGGCGGTGGTCCCGGCGTAGAGATCGTCGCTGGCCTCGGCCGGGAACTGCGCCAGGGGCAGCAGTATTCGATTGGCCACGCGTGACCAGAGGCAGACCCGATAGGCATCGGCGAGGGCGCCGGAAAAGCGTGCGCCGCCACGCGTCTCCTTGACCCCTACCATTCCCAGGGTGAGTAATTCGTCGGCCAGGAGGGATTCCAGGTGCCTGGGGGCGGTGGCGAAGAAGTCGGTCATGCTGAGGGGATCGGCGGTGGCGAGGGGTTCGATGGTCTGCATCTTAGCCCGGATAAGACCGGCGGTGGCCTTTCATCGTCAGGGGTGTGGTATGCCCCCCTAAAGATTAGTCAGGCCTGTCGGCGAATGGGTGGACATTCCCCGCCGAAGGGTCCGGCACCGTCCTCTCCGACTGAAAAGTATCGGCTAGATCAGCTAGCTATTCGCTGGCCCCACTGACAGGGGCCAGGATCCGGCGGGGATGGTCAGGGTTCGATCCCCGATCAGGGGCTTGGTCAGTCGCCTGGGCAGGGCTTGCGCAACGGGGAAGCCAGGGGGTTCTATGGCCGGGGTCGATACGGGTTATACTCTTACCAACTTCTATACCCACGGCATTTCGATTTTAGGTCGAGCCAGGGGCTGGTCGAGGGGCGTCATGCAGGGTTGTGGACCGCGGGAGAGCGTTGATCAAGCCTGCCTGTACGTCTTCATGGCGTCCCCCGCCATACGCCACCCGACCCGGCGAAGCCCAAAATAGATTTGCGCTGGGTGTGCAGATTCCCGATGCTTTTCCCAATTTCCTACCATCACCCAAACCCAGGCCCCGTTTGCCTATGGACGCCGACATCCTCCGAATCATTCTTGCCGTGCTCGGTGCCCTGATCATCGCCGGGTTATACTATCGGGAGCAGCGCCGTCGCCAGCGCCACCAGGAGGAACAGGAAGAGGGATTCGACGATGGCGACCGCGGCGATATTTGGCGCAAGAACCTGGATGAGGAGGGCGATAGGGGGGACGCCCCCGAGGGAGAATCGCGTCTGGGAGCCTGGAGCTCGGATGATGTAACCCAGGCGCTTACCGTGCAGGAGCAAGCGGAGAAGGCCTCACGCCGTCCCGCGCGGACCAGTTACCCCAGCCCCGACCTCAATTTATCCAAGCCAGATCCCGAACTGGCCGCCATGTCCTTTCCCGCCGGTCCCATGCTGGTGGTGTTACACGTCGCGGCGCGGGAGGGCGAGGACTATTTCGACGGCGCCGCCATCGTCCTCGCCGCCCGGATCGCCGGGCTGGAGCCAGGTGACCGGGAAATCTTTCACTGCAACCTGGGCGACGAGCACCACAGCGAAACCCTCTTCAGCATGGCCAATATGGTCAAGCCTGGAACATTCCCCTTCGGCGCCATGGCGGATTTCACGACCCCCGGCCTGACCCTCTTCGCCCAACTCGACGGCCAGCCCGGGGACCCGGGTCGCCTGGAAGAACTCCTCGGCACCGCTCATAGCCTGGCCAGGGACTTGGGCGGCGAGGTGCGCGACGACCGGCGCCAGCCCCTTACTCCTGCAGGTGAAGAGACATTGCGCCAGCGGGTGATGGCCTTCGTCACCCAGCGGATGGCGGAGGAGGGCTGAAGGGGCATGGGTCGGTCCCCTCCCCGCGGCCCGCTGGAACTGCGTGCCCCTGGTGCCTGCCGGTACGGTCGTCCCTGTTCCTTGCTGGGCAGCGGGCCGGCACCAGCCGCACCAGGCCCAAGTCCAGGCGATGCGCCAAATGGCCGCCTCCGGCCCGGGAGCGGGGGTCGCGTCCGGCGGGCGTGAATGACAGATGCCTCAGCGATGCTGGAGTCCCCGATGCAAGACCTGACCAAAGAACAACAGATCCTGGTAGCCATGCGTAAGACCTTGACGGCCATCATCAAGGACGTGACACCTCCGCCGGGGCTGAAACACCCGCTGTCGGCGGCGACGATCGAGGACGTTCGCCACTGCCTGGCGCTGATCTCGGCGCGTGAGCGGGAGTTGGCGGATGAGCAGGGGCGAATCACCGAAAAGCCTTACTACACCGATGAGCCACCGGCGGCCCAGGTGGTCCCCATCGCCGGCCTGAGTAAAGGGCGCAAACCCAATTGATCCCCCGTGCGTGGCGTTGAGGAACTGCTCGCCATCGACCAGGCCCATGCCTGGCACCCCTACACCGCCACGATCAACCAGGATCCCGTCTATCCGGTGCGGGCAGCCCGCGGGTGCCGCATCCAGCTCATGGATGGCCGGGAACTGATTGATGGCATGTCCTCCTGGTGGTGCGCCATCCATGGCTACAATCATCCGGTCCTCAATCAGGCCCTGCGCGATCAGATCGAGTCCATGGCCCACGTCATGTTCGGGGGGCTCACCCACGAACCGGCGGTCGGGCTCGTCGAGCGGCTGGTGGCCCTTACGCCGGCGGCCCTGCGACATGTCTTTCTGTGCGACTCCGGCTCCGTATCGGTGGAGGTGGCCATCAAGATGGCCATCCAGTATCACCAGGCCCGGGGGGAGCCCGGTCGCCACCGACTGCTGACCCTGAGGTCCGGCTATCACGGCGATACCTTCGCCGCCATGTCGGTGTGCGACCCGGTTACGGGCATGCACCACCTCTTCTCCCGAGTATTGCCCCAGCAGCTATTCGCCCCGGCGCCGGCCTGCCGCTTCGGAGCGCCCTGCCAGGATGAGGACATCTCCGCCTTCACCGATCTCTTGTGGAGGCATCGGGAGGAACTGGCGGCGGTCATCCTGGAGCCTATCGTGCAGGGCGCCGGCGGGATGCGTTTTTATTCGGCGGACTATCTGCGGCGGGTGCGGGAACTCTGCCATGCGGCGGGGGTGCTGCTCATCGCCGACGAGATCGCCACCGGCTTCGGCCGCAGCGGGCGCCTCTTCGCCTGCGAGTACGCTGACATCAGCCCTGACATTATGACGGTGGGTAAGGCCCTGACCGGCGGCTACCTGACCCTGGCCGCCACCCTGGCCAGCCAGGAGGTGGCCACGACGATCTCTGCGGGAACGCCGGGCGTCTTCATGCATGGCCCCACCTTCATGGGTAATCCCCTGGCCTGCGCCGTGGCCAATGCCAGCATCGATCTGCTGCTGGCACGGGGTTGGGAGCAAGAGGTGCGCCGAATTCAAGCGGGCCTGGAGCAGGGGTTGGCCCCTTGCCGGGACTTGAGGGGGGTGGTCGAGGTTCGGATCCTGGGGGCTATTGGCGTGGTGGAGCTGGCCAGACCCGTGGTGATGCGCGACATCCAACGCCGCTTCGTGGATCGGGGCGTCTGGGTGCGGCCCTTCGGACGCTTGGTGTATCTCATGCCACCCTACGTCATCGAAGCCCGGGACCTGGCGCGACTCTGCGCCGTCACCCAAGAGGTGATCGGTGAAACGGCCTCGGGTTGAGGCGGAAGGGCTCGGGCTTCAGAAGCCCCGGTAATACCAGCGATTGTCCCAGCCAGGCAGGGGTGGATAGGCCAGGGGGGGGTCGCTGCCTGGCGGGTTCCCGGG
>SBFV01000435.1 GCA_006227775.1 Gammaproteobacteria bacterium
GGGGGGGGGGGTGGGGGGACCCACTGAGCCCGGGCGATGGCGACGGTGGCGTGCTTGCCGTCGCTCCCCCGGTATTTGAACTTTTTCCCCGGCAGTTCCGCCCTCCAGGAGGGGAGCGCGGCAAGGGGGCTGGCCCCGGACTGGAAGGACGGTGTCGGATCGAGCGGCGGCCGGGGACCGCCCCCCAGGTCGGCGGCCAAGGGCGGGCAGGAGGATGGGACCGGGTTGGACCTGGTGGCCGTGAGCAGCGCCGCCGCCTCCGCCACCGACGGAGTGCCCATCCGGGCCTGCACCGTCGCGGAGGGGTTGGGCACGGGTACCTGGGCCAGTTCCGCGGCGGAGAAGAGATGCAGCGGCCAGCCCCCTTGACGGGCGAGGGCGAGGATGGCGGCCTCATCCCCCTTCTGGTCGATGGTGGCAATGGCCGCCACCGCCGCGGCGTCTTGGTGGAGTTGGGCCAGGGCGCCGGCCACCGCCTCCTCCAGGGTGGTGAGCGCGGAACCGCGATCGCAGCCGATGCCAAGGAAGAGGCGATCTTCCGGTGGCAGCGGCCCCGGGGGAATCTGTCTTTGGCTCTCCCTGGCCGGGGGGTTCCCCACCAGTGGGACCGCCGCCCTGAGGTCCGCCGTCCCTGAGGCCGGTGCCAGGGAATCCTCTTCCGCCGGGGGACGGTAGACCACCAGACGCCCCGCGAACCGCTGCCAGAGGTCCGGGGAAAGCTCCCGCCGGGTCACCCAGAGCAGGCCCGCGTAGGCCGCCGGGTCCAGATCCTCGAAGCGTTCGAAGCAATGGATATTGGCTGGCAGGGGCATCTGCCGGCGCCACCAGTCGCGGCTGCCGCATTCCTGGATCAGGGCGACGGGCTGGCCGTTGACGACCTGGGCGGAGACGCGGGTGACATTGAGCTTGGGGGCCTCCAGCCGCCAGCCGAGGTCCCGGCCGAGGAGGTCCACGGCGAGGGTCCCCTGGACGTCCGAGGCGGTGGTGATGACCGGGATGGCGCCGATCAGCGCCGCCACCCGCTCGGCGAAGGCGTTGGCCCCGCCGATATGCCCCGACAGGGCCGGGATGACGAAGCGCCCGCCCTCGTCCACCACCAGCACCCCGGGGTCCTGGTGCTTGGAACGGAGGTGGGGGGCGATGAGGCGGGTCACCGCGCCGAGGGAGAGGAAGAACACCATCTGGCCGCCGGTGGCGAAAAGGGGGCCAATCTCATCGGCGAGGGGGCCCTTGTAGTAGCGCAACTGGATGCCCGGGTACGCCGGGGACGCCGGGGGCGTCCGGTCCGATGGATGCAACGGGGGAGGCGGGGGCAATGGATACGCCGGGGGTCCCGGTGGTGATGGATACGCCGGGGATGCCGAGGGCGATGGATGCTCCGTGGGAGCCAGGGTGAGCGAAGGCGATGCAGGTAATGCGGGCAAGGGGGAGGGGCATGATGATTCCCCGCCAGGAGGGGCGTCCGGAGGTGCGCCCGGTTCCAGGGACCGCCTCGCCAGGCTGGCATACTGGTCCGGGACCACCAGGAGGAGGGGCGCGGAGAGGCGCTTGGCCAGATCCGCGGCGCGCTTGATCCCCTGGCGGGTGACGGCGATCAGGGCTATGGCGGCGGGGCCGGAGATGCCCGCAGTTCCGCTTGCCAACGCGGGAGCCTGGTCCGGTTTAAGGTTAAGGCCGGCGTCCGCGGCCTTCATCGCTTCCGCGGTGGTAGGGTCGCGCCTGGCGGCGGTCGTCATGGATGCTTCTCCCCCTGGGGCGTCCTTTTCCGGCAGCCGCGCGCAACTTCGCCCTTGGGACGCTGGGGATTGTGCACCAGCAGGAGGGACAGGTAGTTGACCCTTTCGTCGCGAATCTGGCGCAGGTCATGGACGGTGCGCTCCTCGGGGCAGCCCACCTTTTCCACGAAACGGGCATGCGCCAGCAGGCCGCGTCGTTCGAGCAGGTCGATGATGTCGGCCAGCAGGGGCTTGACCTTGAGCAGGACCAGGGCGTCGAACTCGTCCAGCAGGTGATCGATGGTGTGGATACCGTAGCCGGCGGGGAGGATGGCGAGCCGGTCGTCCGCGTCCGCCAGGGCCAGGCCCAGATGAGCGGCAGCCGCCTGATAGGAGGTCACGCCGGCGATCACCGCGACGGGGATGTCCGCGTCCAGGGCGCGGAGGGTGCGCGCCAGATGGCCGAAGGTGGAGTAGGTGGAGGCGTCGCCCTCCACCAGAAAACAAACATCCTGACCACGTTCCAGGGAGGAGAGGATGGTCTGGGCCGCCGCCAGCCAATGCCTGGCCAGGACCTCGGGCTGGTGGGTCATGGGAAAGCAGAGGGGCATGGCCGAGTCCGGAACCGCCAGCCCGGCGCGCCGGACGATGTCGAGGGCGAAGCTGTCACCGCCCCAGTGGCGCACCGGATAGGCCCAGAGGCCCTTGCCCCTCAGCAGTTCCCAGGCGCGGCGGGTGATGAGGCCGGGATCGCCCGGTCCCAGGCTGAGGCCATAGAGGCAACCTTTGGCCGTCATCGCCCCACTCGTGTCAGGGTTCGTCCCAGGATTCGTTTCAGGATTCGTGTCGGGGTTCATCGGGGTTCAGACAGCGAGATCAGGGCGCGGCTTTCCCGCCCCGCCCTGACCCGAAGGGTATCCGGGATGCCGCGGGTGGAAGCCGTCGCGTCATCCATGGCGGCGCTCCGGGGCATCGGTATGGATACCGATATCGGCATCGGTGGTCGTTGGCGTGGGCGTGGCGGCCAGAAGCCAGACCGGGTTTTCCGGGACCAGGCGGTGCATCCCCAGGATGGGTTGGCCCCGTGCGGCCTGGAGCTGGGTGATGTCCCAGCGGGCCCCCGATTCTTTCAGGACGGTCATGGCGTCGTGCAGGTTTTCGAAGGTGACGAAGTTCATCACCAGCCAGCCGCCCTCCCGGAGGCGGGACAGGGCAAGGCGGATGAGGGCGGACAGTTCCCCCCCGGAGCCACCGATGAAGACGGCGTCGGGGTCGGGCCAGTCCGCCAGGCCCGTCGGGGCCCTGGCCTCGACCAGGCGGTAGTTGTGGATACCCAGCCGGCGGCGGTTCTCGCGGGCGATGGCGGCATCGGCGGGGTTTTTCTCGATGGCATGGACGAAGCCCAGGGGGCAGAGGCGCGCCGCCTCCAGGCCCAGGGCGCCGGAGCCCGCGCCGATGTCCCAGATCAGGCTGTCGGCGCGCAATTGCAGGCGGGCCAGGGCCAGGGCCCGGACCTCGCGTTTGGTGATGAGCCCCCGGTCAGGCTGGCGTTGGCGAAAATCCCGGTCCGGGAGCCCGAACTGGATCGGCGGTCGCCGGTGCTCCCGGCGCCTGAGCAGGAGGACATTGGGCTCGGGGAAGTGCATGGCCGCGGCTTGGGCCGGTTCCAGGTCGGCCAGGATCGCCTCATCCGGTCGGCGCAGGCGGGCGACGACCGTCAGCCGCAGGGTCTCCGCCAGGCCCTCCTGGAGCAGCAGTCGGGCGATGCGGTCGGGGCCGTTGGCCGGGCTGGTGAGCACCGCCAGGCCGCCTCCGGGGGTGGAGGGGGCGGCCAGGGCCTGGAGGAGGGGATAGAGCCCGTGCTCGGGCCCGGCCCCTTCCCGCCATTCGCCGCTGTCGCGGCCATGCACCGAGACCAGGGACAGGTCCTGCCAGGCCAGGCCGAGGCGGGCGCAAGCCAGTTGGACGGTGGTGAGGTTGGGCAGGATCTCCAGGAGCCCGGGGGCCAGGCGGGAACTCAGGTAACCGGCGATGCCATGGAAGAGGGGGTCGCCGGTGGCCAGCACCACCACCCGGCGGCCGGCCGCCAGGGCCTCCCCGATCAGAGGGGGCACCCTGGCCAGTCGGCCCCTGAGGTCGAAGGTGAGGGTTCCGGGGGCGAGGAGATCGGCGCAGAGGCGCAGCAGGCGGGTGCCCCCCACCACCAGGTCGGCCTCCCGGAGGTGGGCCAGGGCGGCGGGGCCAAGGCTGGCGGGGCCATCGTCGAGGACGCCGATGATCCGGCAGATCAAGGATGAAGGTCCCTCACTCATGCTGTCCCTTGCCGGAAGAGGGCGGTGCGGCGGAATCCCCGAGGCGCGACGAAGCGCCACGAGGATCGATCAATTTGCGGGTTTCCCGGGTCTCCCGCCGGGTCTCGCGGCGCTGGGCTCCATCGGGTAAGGCCGGGGGCTCACCCACGACCTCAGCGAGCAGTCGCTCGCCGTCGAAGTCGCACACCAGTACCCGCAGGTCGAACCGGTCCGGATAGCGGGCGGCGAGGGTCGCGATCAGCCGCCGGGCCAGGGCCTGGTGGAAGGCGGGGGCCAGGCCCAGTTCCGCCAGGCGCTCGGCGGCGTAGCGGGCGGTCTCGGCGCGGCGGATGTCGGCGCAGACCTCGGGAGGGGCGCCGCAGTCCCGGGCCAGGTCCGCCAGCAGCTCGCGATCCACCTCGGCGCGGCGGGCGTGGGTCATGGTCTCGCCCTGGGCCATCTTGGCCAGTTTGCCGACCATGCAGCCGATGACAACCCGACGGATACCCAGGCGGGCGGCGGCGTCCAGGGCGGCGCCGGTGAAGTCGCCCATCTGGACGAAGCAGGGCTGGGGCAAGTCCGGCAGGGCGCTCATGACGAACTTCTCGGTGCGCCCGCCGGTGGTCAGGACCACCTGGTCCAGGCCCTGGGCGGCGGCCACCTCGATGGCCTGGACCACGCTGGCGCGAAAGGAGGCCGTGGAATAGGGATGGACGATGCCGCTGGTGCCGAGGATGGAGATGCCGCCGAGGATACCCAATCGGGGGTTGAGGGTCTTGCGCGCCATGGCCTCCCCGCCGGGGACGGAGACGGTCACCTCCAGCCCCCGGTCCGCCAGCAGCGTCCCGGCGACGGCGCGGACGTTGGCCAGGATATTGCGCCTGGGCACCGGGTTGATGGCGGGTCCGCCGACCTCCAGGCCCAGGCCGGGCAGGGTGACGGTGCCGACACCGGGACCGCCCCGCAGGCGCACCTCTCCCGGGGCGTCGGGCAGCGGACGGACCTCGGCGGTGAGGTGGGCGCCGTGGGTGCAGTCCGGGTCGTCGCCGGCGTCCTTGATCACCACGGCCAGGGCGGCCTCGGGGCCCTGTAGCTGCCCTTGCTCTGGAGCGGCGCCGGTGTTTGGCGGCCGCCCCTGGCCGTCTTCGGCGTCCATGCCCGGCGGCAGCCCCGCGGCAACAGTGGCGCCGGGGCTGACCAGTCGCCCCTCGCTGACCGCGAAGCATACGGTCTGGCCATTGGGCAGCAGGCAGTCGATGGTCTCGGGCAAGCGGCCGGTCACCAGGGCCACCGTCGCCGCCCGCGCCGCGGCCGCGGCGCAGGCGCCGGTGGTGAAGCCGGTGCGCAGCCCACGGCCTTTGCGGCCTGGTTCAACCGCCATGCGGCGAGACTCTGAGGGGGCTCGGCAGATTCATCTACCCTCATCCCGCGCCTCGGCCAGGGCCAGCAGGGCATGAAGGGCGGCGACCACCAGGGTGGAGCCGCCTTTGCGACCCTCGGTGAGTATCCAGGGCACCGCCTTGAGCTGGCCCAGGGCCGCCTTGGACTCGGCGGCGGCGACAAAGCCCACCGGCATGCCGATGATCAGGCCCGGCCGCGAGCCCTCCTCGCGAACGAGGCGGATCACCTCCAGCAGGGCGGTGGGGGCATTGCCGATGGCCACCAAGCCGCCCTCGAGCAGGCCCAGGCGCCAGGCCTTGCGCATGGCCTGTACGGCGCGGGTGCCGTTCTCGGCCTGGGCCTGGCGGATGACGTCGGCGTCGGCGATGAAGTGATGGACACCGATCCCGAAATGGGCCAGCCGGGGCCGGGACAGGCCGACGGCGATCATCTCCACGTCGGTAACGATGGGGTGGCCGGCCACCAGGGCGGCGATGCCAGCCTCGATGGCCCCCGGATGGAAGCGGGTCAGACCCTTGAAGTCGAAGTCGCCGCTGGCGTGGATCAGGCGCCGCACCAGGGCCCACTCTTGCGGGGGGTAGGCATGGGGGCCCGCTTCGGCGTCGATGATGGCGAAGGAGTCATGCTCGATGCGCCTGCCGGCCGGGGTGATCTGTTCCGAGATCGGGACCCGGTTTCCGGCTGGGCCGCTAGTGTCGCTGTGCAAGGATGGGTACCCCCCCGTTCATGCCTGACCCCTTTCCTGTTCAGGGGTGACCGGTCCTGGCCGCGGGTCCCCCTGATGACCTGACTGATGACCTGACTGATGGCCCTGATGATGGCTGGCATGACAGGCAGGATGCTCGCCAACAGGATGACCCGCGTGAACACAGTGAGGATCGGTCCCGTGATGACCCGGGTGATGGCCATGATGTTCAGGATCTTCATGGTAGTGGCCATGAGGGTGGTCCTGGCCCTGGTCACGGGCCAGTTCACGGTACTTGCAGCCATCGCAGGCTAGGGCGCCCCGACCGGCGCGGCCTTCGCTGACCCGCCGGTCCAGGAGCGCGAAGATCTCCGGTTCGAAACCGAAATAGTCCCCCAAGGCGAAGCGCAGGCGAGGATACTGACGCCGCAGGTGATCGACCTGGCGGTTGATGCGCTCGATCAGGGTCCCCGTGAAAAGATAATAGGGCAGGACTATGACCTGGGTCATCCCCAGCAGCCGCTGGCGCTGGACCACCCCTTCCAGGCGGGGATGGGTGACCCCGGTGAAGGCGATATCCACCAGGTCGTGGCGGCTGGCCTCGAAGAGCCAGCGGGCCATCTTGGCCACCTCGCCATTGGCCATGGGGTCCGATGAGCCTCGGGCGAGCAGGATGACGCCGGTGGTCTGGGGGTCGGGCCAGTCCAGTTGGTTCATGGTCTGGTGCAGGCGCCGTTTGAGAATCCTCAGGATGGGCGCCTCCGATCCCAGGTGGGGTACATAGATGAACTCGCAGGCGGGGAAGGAGGTACGGGCGGCTTCAATGTGCTCGGGAAGCTCCATCTTGACGTGTCCCGCGGCATTGAGGATCAGGGGCACGACGATGACCCGCTCGGCCTCCCGCCCGGCCAGGGCCAGTCCCTCTTCCACCAGGCGGTCGGCGAATTCGATGAAGCAGACCTGGATGTTCCAGTCCGGATGGCGTTGGCGCCAACGGTCGGCGAATTCCTCGACCTGCTGGTTGCCGTTGCCACCGGGGTCGCGGGAGCCGTGCCCTACCAGCAGGATGGTTTCTTTCATGTGAGGTCTTTAGCCATGTTTTCAGGGTGTTCAGGGCGAGGCTCGGCCGCGACCGGGTCCGGGACGACTGCCCGGCGAAAGCGGTGGCTGAAGCCGGGGTCGTAGAGTTTGGACGGGCGCAGTTCCGGCCAGTGGCGCGCCCCCAGGGTGGGGCTGACGATGACCATGGCCTGGCTGTGGATGCCCGCGGCGCGGCAGCGGTCGCGGATGTCGGCCAATGCCCCCCTGACGATGACCTCCTCTCCCGGCCAGCTCGCCTTGTGGACCACCAGGACCGGGGCCTCGTCCGGCCAGCCTGCCGCGCGCAGTTCGGCCTGGATCTCCCGCAGCAGGGTGATGGAGAGGAAGATGCACAGGGTGCAGCGATGGCGCGCCAGTTCCGCCAGGGACTCGCCGGGGGGCATGGGGGTGCGGCCCGCCACCCGGGTGAGGATGACGGTCTGGGTCAGCTCCGGCAGGGTCAGGCTCTCCACCGCCGCCGCCGCCGAGGCCAGGGCCGAGGAAATGCCGGGCACCACCCCGACCTCAATCCCGGCGGCGTCCAGGGGGCGGACCATCTCGATCAGGGCCCCGTAGAGCGCCGGGTCCCCGGTTTGCAGGCGCACCACGCACTCGTGGCGGCCGGCCTGGTCGATGAGCCAGGCGACGATAGCGTCCAGGTCCATCTCCTTGGAGTCGGCGACCGCGCACTCGGGCCTGGCCCAGCGCAGGGCGGTCGCCGATACCAGAGAGCCGGCGTAGAGGATGGCCCCGGCGCGGGCGACCAGGTCCCGACCACGGACCGTGATCAGATCGGGATCACCCGGACCCGCGCCGACGAACCAGACCTTAGCCATGCCGGGTCAGGTCCCTGCCCGGAGGCGGGAGGGGAGAGGCATGCCTGCTGGTCACGGCACTGGCTGGCCCCGGGCGGTCGCGCCAAGGGAGAGCGGCTTGACCGCAATTGGTAGATCCCGACATGGGTTGGGTCCGGATCCTTCAGGCCAGCCGCAGCGCGCCGACGTTGAAGCAGGTGGCAACCAAAGGCTGGTCTTCGAAGCGCTTGAGCAACCGCAGGGCGCCATAAGTCACCAGGGGCTCGACAGCAACGATGGCCAGGTAGGAGGCAGCGAAGGTGGCCCAGGCGGCAAAGGGAGTGGCGACCTCGGCGAGCGCCAGCCAGAAACCGACCATGAGGGTGACGCCGCTGTAATAGGCGGCATCCAGCTTGACGATAGTCGCCCAGCGGATGCGCTTACCCTGAGCGGCATCGCGCAGGCGGCGGCCCAGGCCGTAGTGCACCGCCAGCAGGGGCAGGATCAGGGACAGGGAGTTGACCGCCAGGTGGGGCAGATCGATGGGGTCAAAGATCAGGCCCTGCAACAGCAGGCCCAGGGCGAAGCCGTACAGGGTCGGCAGGAAGCCCAGGGTCAGGTACATGGCCATGGCCCCGACGAAGTGCAACTCCGAGGGTCCCACTGACAGATGGTAGCCCTGCATGAAGACCGAGAAAAAGAGGGCGGCCAGCAGGGTGCGGATCAGGTCCGCCGGCTGCCGGATCAGTCCCCGGGCATAAAAGCCCAACAGGCCGAGGGCCGAGACGTTGGCGATCAGCACCTTGGCGGGTGCGACGAGGCCGGGTTCGATATGCATGGTGACTTCTCCGGTGACTTGCCTCGGTTCGAGGCGGGGGGTGAGTGCCTCAAGCGAGGCAGAATGAGCCCGGTGATGACCCTGGTGGGGGTACATGCGCGGACTTTCCGGGTCGGGTGGCGACTGCTGGGGGACGCCGTGAATCCATCCCTGGAGGCTTGACAACCGCATCCCTGCGGTTGACACCCCCGCCAGACGCCACCCGACCCTCCCCGACCAGGCCGCTGCTGGCCGGGACTGGCATGTCGCCGACCTGCCCAACGTTGCCAATAGCCGGCGTAAATGGAGCGCAGCGGAATTCGCGTCCCTGTTGATGGACTGGTCAGGGGTCCCGCTTCGCTTCCCCCCAGGGGTACAGCTTCGGGATAGAGAGTGTCAGTACCGTTGCGATGACAACAGCAACGACGGTGCCGACCATAAACAGCGTCCAGCTCGTTGGCCGGATGGCGCCAAGCGCCACGATCAGGAACAGGATGGGCAGGTCGAGGAAATGTGTAAAGGTGGGAATGCCTTCGCCTCGGGCCTTCTCCAGCTCCGGCGTAATCGCGCCGGTCCGCAGAGCCTCTCTGGTGATTCGCCGCAGGCGCATGAAGTAAAGGCGGGTCACCGTATTGCCCTCAACAAATTCAAAGGCGAAGAGCACAACCATGCCGAGCAACCAAGGGACTTGCACGAAATTCCAACCGCCATGAAACTCGATGATCATCCAGGTTCCAGACGCCAGCAGTAGCAGGGCTCCTGGTACAACCAGTCCGTCGTAGAACACTGCTATGTTGCGCACGGCCTCCGCAAGCGCGTTAAGCTCACGAAGCTGTCTCGATCTCAGGTCGGACATCCATACTCCGATCAAGCCCGCTCCCATGAGGATAGCGCCGAGTAAATGTACGAACTTGAAGAGCGGGTAGTTCATAGTGGTCCTTCCTGAGCCTCAACGCTGCAAATTAACAGACGCTTATGAAGCGCAGCGGAATTTCGGTCCGAATTAATTTGCCTTGTTAGCCGATTTATCTATTAATTGACCTTCTACGAATTTATGAAGAACGCTTGATACAAGAGTCTGATACGGCATACCCTTTTGTAACGCCCGTAC
>SBFV01000210.1 GCA_006227775.1 Gammaproteobacteria bacterium
AAAATCCCCCCCTTAGGTTGCTGGCCCGAATGTCGTTCCTCCCGTCAGTCCTCGTTGCGCGCCATGACAGGTTTGTTTCATTTGATGCCCTGCCGTTGTCCCCCTCGCGGGGGAGGGGCGGGTAGCGTCTGGCGACATTGCCATGGCTGATGGGTCCCCCGATCGCGCCCGGTTGCGGGCCATCGCCGCTGGGATCGAACGCGATTACCCTTTGCGCTGTCGGCGTACCCTGCTGTCTTTGCACGACCTGGACCCCGATCAGTTGCAGGCTCAGTGGCAATTGGAACCCGGCCATCTGGCGCTGGTCAGGGGGGGATTTCCGGCGGGCATGGGGGGCATCCATCAGCGGTTGCGCTTGTTGCGGGTGGACGCGGACAACCAGGAAGTAGCCAGCCTCGCCCTGCCCTTGGGCCGGGTGGATGTCCAGGGAGTGGCTCGCTTTCTGGTCGAGGGTGGGCCCGGGGTCCTCTACCAGGCCGAACTGGGACTGGCCAGTCCCGACGGTGGCTGGCTGTTGCTCGCACGTTCCAATGTCGCCACCGTCCCTCCCCGTCCGCGGGAGCTCACCCCGCCGGTGACATGGGCCGGCCAGGCACGGGGGGGGATGACGGGCATGCAGGCAACCTCGCCGGCCCCCCCGCCGGAAACCGTCCCGGCACCAGGCCCGGATAGACCCCCGGAAATTGTCCCAGCCACTGTCCTGGAAACCCTCCTGCCCGCGACCCGGGAGGAGCCAGGCTCCGTCCCGGATCGAACCCTGGCGGATAGCGGCGCGCCGCTGGTCCCGGCTTTTCCGCCCCCGCGTCCGCCAAGCGCCAGCGCCGGCCCCAGTACCGGGACTGATGCCAGTGCCGGGCCTGGGGTTGGGGCCGGTGCCAATGCCGGACCAAGTACCGGCGCTAGTGCCGCAACTGGGGCTGGTGGCGCGGGTATCTACTTGGCGGACCTCTCCCAGAGATCGGAGATCATCCCCCTGATCATCGCCCGCCAGGAACCGCCACCGGGTCGCGCGCAAGGCGGGTCCGACAAGTCACCGGTCCGGGAGCGGAATGGCTGGCGGGTCCGGGAACACTACGGGTCATCGTTCGGCAGGGCGGGGGGCTGGCCGGCTGGGGAGTCTCAGCACTCTCCGGTCGGCGCGACAGAGGATCTGGCCCTCGGGACCGCGAGGGGCGATGGGGCCGGTCAGCCACGCAGGGGGGCGAACGGCTTTGGCGGCGATCCATGCAGCGAATTGGCCCGGGGGTGTGCCGGTAGCCGGTCCGCGGGGAGTCCGAGTTCCTGGGCGTGGTCATTCCCACGGCTACCCTTGCGCCGCTCTCCCGGCAATCGACCTTGACCAGGCCCCCGGCCCAGTTGGCGCTAGTGCTCCATGCGCACCTGCCTTACGTTCTGCAGCCGGAGCGGGAGCGAGCGCTGGAGGAGAACTGGCTCCACGAGGCGATGGCCGATTGCTATCTGCCCTTGCTGGCGGTCCTGGCCGCCGCCGAGGGGCGGGGCGGTCGTCTGCGGCTCACCCTGTCCCTGTCGCCGACCCTGCTGACCATGCTGGCGGACCCGGGCCTGCCGGGGCGTTTCCTCGATTACCTGGAACGACGCTGGCGATTATGCGCCGCGGAACTGCGACGCCACGCCGACCCGGGGCGCCAGGCCCTGCTGCGGTGGTACCAGGGACAGATAGAGGCCCGGCATGTCCAGTATTGCGCGGACCTGGGCGGGGACCTGATCGCGGCCTGGGTCCATCTGCGTGACGCGGGCCGGGTGGAGCTGATCACCACGGCGGCGACCCATGGCTTCGCCCCGCTGCTGCGGGATCAGCCGGGAGCGGTGCGGGCCCAGTTGCGCGTCGGTCGCGACGCCTTCCAGGCCATGACCGGCCTGTCGCCCCAGGGGCTCTGGTTGCCCGAGTGTGGTTATTTCCCCGGCCTGGAGCGGGAGATCGCCGCCGCGGGTTATGCCTATAGCGTGCTGGAGACCCACGGATTGGAACAGGGTCACCCCACCCCAGCCTGGGGGGTCCAGGCCCCGGTGGATGGTGGCGGCGTCGCCTTTTTCGGCCGCGACCCGTTGTCCGCGGCGGAGGTCTGGGGTCCCACCATCGGCTATCCCGGGCATCCGGATTATCGGGAATACTATGCCGATCTGGGCTTCGAGGCCCCCGGGGGGGGGCTGGCCGACTTTCTTCCCCCAGGCGCGGGGCCGGCGCCCACGGGTCTCAAATTCCACCGCGTGACGGGGGGGGCGGGCCCCAAAGCCCTGTACGATCCAGCGCGGGCCGCCCGGCGTGCGGCTCGGGACGCCAGGCGGTTCGTCCGCCGGCGCCAGGCAGGCGCCGCCGCTTTCGCCGGACATTTTTCCGCCAGCCCGACCTTCGCCCCGTCCTCTGTCAGGCCAGCCTTGGCCCGCCCGCCCCTGACGGTCGCGCCCTATGACGCGGAACTCTTTGGCCACTGGTGGTTCGAGGGCCCCCTGTTCCTGGCCGCCCTGGATCGGGAGCTGGATGCCTGCCCCGACCTGGAGGCGGTGACCCTGGGTCAGCACCTGGAGCGCCATGGCTGCGCCGCCGCCTGCCGCGTCGCCGCCTCCACCTGGGGAGAGGCGGGCTATAATGGGACTTGGCTGAGGCCCGAGACGGCCTGGGTCCACCTCCAGTTGCGCCAGGCGGCGGAGGAATTCCAGGACCTGCGGCGGCGATATGGCCGCCGCCCGGCGGCCAGTCTCGCAGGCCGCTTCTTGCGGCAGGCGGCCCGTTCACTCCTGCTCGCTCAGGGTTCGGACTGGACCTTCCACCTGGGACGCGGCGGCAGCGACTACGCGGAGCGACATCTCCGGGCTCAGCTCGCCCGTTTCGCTTGTCTGGCCGACGCCCTCGGACGTTGCGGTGATGGCGGAGAGGGGCGGGACGGGGGGGGAGACTTGACTGTCCTGGAGACTCTGGAGCGGCTGGACGCCCTCTTTCCGGAGTTGAATCCGGACCACTTCGCTATGGAGCAGGGACTGTCACTATAGGTAGCGGCTGCCCTGTTTCAGGCCTGCCCACCTCTCCCCAACCCCTCTCCCGTGATGGGATTGAGTCTAAAGCCTGTCAGTTGTTGAACGGTGTCTACATGTTGTGAGGCGCCTCGCCGCATCCCTTGATGATGCAAGACGCGGCAGGTGTCTTTTCCGCTAACTGTCATGAGGGACGCGCCACACTCCTAAAGATGAAAGCCTGCGTCGTGACTTTCACGCTAACTGCCATGAGGGCGCGCGCGACAACCCTGAAAATGAAAGTCGTTGCCGTGACTTTCACGCTAACGCTGCCCTACCGTCTACGCCTGATCCGGGGGAGGAGCCGGGGCCTTGTACATTGTCATCGCTAGCGCCGAATGCGCGCCGGTGGCCAAAGCTGGCGGCCTGGGGGATTTCGTTCAGGGACTGGCGCGGGAACTCATCCAGTTCGGGCACCGGGTGGAGGTTATCCTGCCCTGGTACGACTGTCTGCGCCTGGAGCGGATCCAGGACCTGGAGCGGGCCCCGGTGGGCCTGGATCTGCCCTTCTTCGCGGATACCCTGCCCTGTGACCTTTACCGGGGGCGGGTCGACGGCATCGAGTGCTGGTTCC
>SBFV01000304.1 GCA_006227775.1 Gammaproteobacteria bacterium
CAGATGACCGCGGAGATTTGGCGATGACACCTCAGTTGCCCGCCGGAGAGGCAGGGGTCGCCGCCTACCTGGAGGCCGACCCCGACTTCTTTCTCCGCCACCCCGACCTGACCGCCCGGCTGCGCCTGCCCCATGGCCCCGCGGGCACCCTGTCCCTGGTGGAGCACCAGATGGGCCTGCTGCGCACCCAGGTCGAGGGCGAGAGGCGGCTGCTGGCGCAACTCATCGCCCGGGCCCGCGATAACGAGACCCTGGCGGAGCGGCTGCATCAACTGACGATCCAGCTCATCCTGGCCACTGACCGACCCGCCCTGGGAGCCGTGCTCCGGGAGGGTCTGTGCCGGGAATTCGACACCGACGCCGTCAGCCTGATCTTTCCCAGCGAGGCGGGGGAGCCAATGGCGGGTATGAGCCTACCGCCGGACCAGCAGCCGCCGCAGGCCGGAGAACCCGTCCCGGCCCAAGTCGCGGCCCAAGTCCCGCCCCAGGTCACGGTCCAATCCCTGGCCCAGTTCCACGCCCATGACCAGGCCCCGGCTCAGGTCCAGGCCCAGGTCCGGGTGCGATGCGGCCCCCTGGACCCGGTCAGCGCCGACGCCCTCTTCCCGAACGCCGCCCGCCCGATCCTTTCCGCGGCCCTCATCCCCCTCCGCGCCCCGAGCCAGGAAGGGCTCCTGGCCATCGGCAGCGCGGACCCGACCCGCTTCGCCGCCGACATGGGCACCGAGCAACTCCACCGCCTGGGTGAACTGGTCAGCGCCTGCCTCACCGCCCTGGTGTGGCAAGGGCCGGACCAGGGCTGACCCCGTGACCCCCGACTGTGGCGATGCTGGCGGCAAGGCCAACGACAGCCCCGAGGTGGACGCCTTCCTGGCCCACCTCGGCCACGAGCGGCGTCTCTCCCCCCACACCCTGAGCAATTACCGCCGGGACCTGACGGCCATCGCCGCCTGGCGGCAGGGCGCCGGCCGGGGGACGGACTGGGCGCGCATGACCACCGACGAGGTGCGCCGGTACGTCGCCTGGCGCCATCGCGCCGGGGCCGGCGGCAAGACCCTGCAGCGGGAACTGTCCGCCCTGCGCAGCTTGTTCCGCTATCTGCTGCGGGAGGGTCGCCTGGGCTTCAACCCCGCCCAGGGCGTCCGCGCCCCCAAGAGCGAACGCAAGCTGCCGGTGACCTTCGATGCCGACGGCCTCTGCGCCCTCCTTGACCAAGACCCGGACGACGATCCCCTCGCCCTCCGGGACCAGGCCATGATCGAGCTCTTCTACTCCAGCGGCCTGCGCCTGGCGGAACTGGTCTCGATCAACCTCAACGACATCGACCTGGAGGACGCCAGCCTGGAGGTCCTGGGCAAGGGCGCCAAGCGTCGCCGGGTCCCCGTCGGCGCCCAGGCCTTGGCGGCGGTCAAGCGCTGGCGCCAGGTGCGCGGCCTGCTCGCCGCCGCCGATGAACCCGCCCTCTTCGTCAGCCAGCGCGGGCGGCGCATCCACCCCCGCACCGTCGAGCAACGCCTCGCCCGCTGGGCGACGGAACAGGGCGCCGGCCGCCACCTGCATCCTCACCTCTTGCGCCACTCCTTCGCCAGCCATCTACTGGAGTCCTCCGGCGACCTGCGGGCGGTGCAGGAACTCCTGGGCCACGCCAACATCGCCACCACCCAGATTTACACCCATCTGGATTTCCAGCACCTGGCCCAGGTCTATGACCAGGCCCACCCCCGAGCGCGGCGCAAGGACATCGACGGCGCGACTTGATGGCTGAGTCCCCGCGGATTCACCAACAAGGCGCAGGATTGGGCAGCCCATGACATCAGCCTGACCAGGACGATGGGCGGATGAAAAGGGGTAGTTCGGTTCCTGTCGGCGCCGCGGGGACGTGCCGTGCGCCAACAACGGACCTGGGTTCGCCTGTGGCCGCTGTTTGCATCAACCCAGCGGCGTTCAGTGGGGCCGGTGGCATCGACAGACGGCGATCGACTGAACGGGTTGCCAGCGCCATCCCTCGTTCCCCCGCATACCGATAGGCGGAGGGCGCGGGTGCTTCCGATGGGTGTCATGATGCTGTCTTCCTCATGCTAAAATTTTGCTACGAAAGCGTAGAAAATTTGAGCGAGCTGTTTGTGACCCAGATCTCCGCGAATGTTTCACCTGACACTCGGGACCGTCTCGAGCGCTATGTCCGGGCGCGTGGTTTGAAAAAGGGGTTCGTGATTGAGCAGGCCCTCCTGCATCATCTCCAAGCGGTCAGTGAAATTCCGGACGATGCGGTAGTTCCGCCGCGGCTTGTTGTTGGACCTGAAGTCGGGGACCGCCTGCTTGAGCGGTTGGCGGCGAAGGAGCCCCCGAATCGGGCGATGCAGGCGCTGTTTGACGAATCCGTCGATCAGTCTCCAACCGAGCGCCCGTGACGCTGCGGATTCGGCGTCTCGCGCCGACCGATGACCGCAGCCAGTTCGCCAGCGGGAACCCGGACGTCGATTGCTTCTTTCAACGCTTTGCGGGGCAGAATCAGTTTCGTCACCACATCGGCGTGACCTACATCGCGATCGCGGCGGAGGTCATCGTCGGCTTCGTCACGGTCACAGCCTCCGAGATCGAGATTGACGCGCTTCCTGATGAGCGACGCCGTCAACTCCCACGCTATCCGTTACCGGTGCTCCGTGTCGCTCGGCTTGCCGTGGCCGAGCAGGCCCAAGGGCGGGGAATCGGCAAGGCGTTACTACGGTTCGCGTTGGATCTTGCCCGCAAGACCGCGGAGGTGGTCGGCTGCACTGGCGTTGTCGTCGACGCCAAGCCCGCAGCACAGGCGTTCTATCTCAAGTATGGCTTCGAGCCCTTCGCCTTACTGGAAGGGGGGTTGCTGGATCGACCGGAGCCCACCCCGCTGTTTCTGCCGTTGTCCGCGATTCCTCCGCTTCCTCCCT
Source organism: Gammaproteobacteria bacterium (assembly GCA_006227775.1). Classification (GTDB taxonomy): domain Bacteria; phylum Pseudomonadota; class Gammaproteobacteria; order Chromatiales; family Chromatiaceae; genus M0108. The sequence goes on from SBFV01000304.1 coordinate 2,928, forward strand.
TGCGCATCAGGTGATCGGCATCTTCCGCCCATCGATGGCCTGACCGTGCGCGGGGACTTCGAGGCTGGCGTCTCTTCCGGGATTTGCCCGGCAAGGAGAAGGCAGCCCCAAGGCCTGGGTAGATCGCCAACTGGTCGGACTCCGGACGGGGGTTCTGGCGGAGGTGGTCAATCATGCCGTCGTCGCGGGGCAGCAGGATGGTGACCCGTTCCTGGCCGGCGAGTCGCGCCCGCAGGCGCTACCAGCGCAGATGAATCCGCTGGACCTTGAGCAGGAGGGAGGGGGGTGAAGGGATGTCACATCCTCGCGACAACATTGTCAGCGCATTGACAGATCTGTCGCGACGGCGGTGCCACCGCCCACCCGAGAAGGGCGAGAACCCCGGGAACCCGGCGGGGGCGATCAAAAATATGCGTGTTTTCTAAGCGTTGATTGGATGTTTTCCGCACCAGCCAACCTGGCAGGGTAATTGCAATCTCGTCGATAGAGGGTCCGTCTTGGTATCGCGCGCGATACCCAGCGCCGGGCTTGGTCAACGATAGAAATACAGGTTGGAGGAAGGCGATGAGAACGATGAAGGTGCTGCTGGGCGTCTGCGCCCTGCTGCTCGGCACCGCGGCCTTTACCGCGCAGGCGGCCGGCAAGCCGGTGATCCTCGTGCTCGGCG
>SBFV01000097.1 GCA_006227775.1 Gammaproteobacteria bacterium
GGCCGCCAGGGCGCGCTCGTGCGTGTGGAGGCCACGGTACTTGGGTAGCAAGGAGGGATGGATGTTGAGCAGCCGGCCCCGGTAATGGGTGACGAAGCCTGGCGTCAGGATGCGCATGAAACCCGCCAAGACCACCAGGCCGGGCTGAAAGCTGTCCACCAGCGTCAGTAGGGCGGCATCGAAGGTCTCCCGGTCGGGGAAATCCCGGTGGCTCAGTACCCGGGCCTCGATACCGGCACGCCGCGCCCGCTCCAGGCCGAAGGCATCCGCCTCGTTGGCAATCACCGCCGCGATGCGGATCGGCAAATGACCCTCAGCGGCACTATCGATCAGGGCTTGGAGGTTACTTCCACTCCCTGAGATCAGCACCACGACGGAGAGGCATGAGGTCTGGTTGCCGTGCGGCGGTGGGTCTTGGAGGAGGGAGGCAGGGCCGGATGGAGGCTGATCGGGACTCATGGCGCCGAACCCTGGACGAAGAGCACCTCCGGTTGGCCCGGCGCCGCCTCGATCCGGCCGAGGCGCCAGGCCGATTCGCCCAGTTCCCCAAGACGCCTGAGGGCGACTTCCGCCACTTCCGGCGGCACGCAGAGCACCAGCCCGACGCCACAGTTGAAGGTTCGGCGCATCTCCGCGTTCGCCACCCCGCCCTGGGTCTGGAGCCAGGAGAAGATGGATGGCAACTGCCAGGTGTCCAGGTCGATGATCGCCCGGGTGCCCTCTGGCAAGACCCGGGGCAGGTTTTCCGGCAGGCCCCCGCCGGTGATATGGGCCATGGCGTGGACCGGTACCTCCCGTAGCAGGGCCAGGGCGGATTTCACGTAGATACGGGTCGGGGCGAGCAGCCAGTCCCCCAGGTTGCGTCCCGCCAGTTCCATCCCCGGGTCGGCGCCGTTGACCTCGAGAATCTTACGGATGAGCGAATAGCCGTTGGAATGGGGGCCGGAGGAGGCGAGGCCGATGAGGACATCCCCCGGCTGGACGCGCTCCGGCGTCAAGAGATGGTCCTTTTCGGCGATACCGACGCAGAAGCCGGCCAGGTCATAGTCACCCTGGCTGTACATACCGGGCATCTCCGCCGTCTCGCCGCCAATCAGGGCGCAGCCCGCCAGTTCGCAGCCCCGGGCGATACTTGCCACCACCTGGGTAGCCACCGCTAAATCGAGATGGCCAGTGGCGTAATAGTCGAGAAAGAACAGGGGTTCCGCACCCGCCACCAGGATATCGTTGGCGCACATGGCCACCAGATCGATGCCGATACCCTCATGGCGGTCCCATGCAAGGGCTAGTTTCAGCTTTGTGCCAACCCCATCGGTCCCGGAAACCAGGACCGGCTGGCGGTATTGGTGGACTGGCAGTTCGAAGAGGGCGCCGAAGCCACCGAGACCGGTCAGGACGCCGGGACGGAAGGTGGCCGCGGCCAGGGGTTTGATCCGCTCGACCAGGGCGTTACCGGCATCGATGTCGACGCCGGCGTCACGGTAACTCAGGCCCGGGCCCGTAGATCCGGAGCCTATCGAGTTGGGGCTGTCAGGGCCCAGACTGGGGCCCGGTCGGGTAGGGGGCAAAGAGACCTGTGGCACGGCCGGCTCCGGTGGTTGATCAGGCCGCATTTTATATGAAAGTCCCGCGCTGCATCCTTCGTCTGCGGTATGTACGGTATTCCCATGGGGCAGTAGGGAGGGTATCGGCCTGGCAACGACAAGGCTGGATTGCAACGGCTTGATCTGGGTTCGTGGTGCTTGGACAAGTCCGTGCCCCGGAGTCTAAAATCCCCATCTTCGCCCCCGCCCACCCCGATACCATGGTCTTCAGCCCCAGGGATTTGCCCAACCTCATCAGCTTTCTGCGTCTGCTGGCGGTTATGCCTGTGGTGTTGCTGCTGCTGGAGGGGCAGTTCGGCTGGGCCTTGCTGCTCTTCGTCATCGCCGGTCTTTCGGACGGGCTCGATGGCTGGCTCGCCAAACACTTCCATTGGCAAAGTCGCCTGGGGGGCATCCTCGATCCCTTGGCTGACAAGACCCTGTTGGTGGCCTGCTTCCTGGTCCTCGGCGCCCTCAAGCTGATTCCCATCTGGCTGGTCGTGGCGGCCGTCGGTCGCGACCTGATCATCGTCGGCGGGGCCACACTTTATCATTTCCGGGTCGAGGAACTCCAGGCAGCCCCTACCTGGGCCAGCAAGCTCAATACCCTGGTGCAAATCGGTCTGGTGGTGTCCGTTATCGGCAACGCCGGGCCTGTGCCGCTCCCCGCCGGCTTTATCGTCTTCCTTACCTGGCTCTGTTTGGCGACTACCCTCATCAGCGGCATCCAGTACGTCTGGGTCTGGTCCCGCAAGGCGCGCGCCAAGGGCTTGCATGAGGACCTCTGAAGCCCTGGCGCCGGTTAGTGGCGTTGGTGCCCTCAACCAGCCTCCAGTTCCGCCAGATACCGGCGGGCGCTGTAGGCCTGGTCATAGTCCGCGACGGCATCCTTAAGCCGTGCCGCGGGTGTTGGTTGGTCCAGGGTGGCCAGCACCATCCTGGCCAGGGCTTCGGGGTCCCCTACCGGTACCAGGGGGGCGACGCGCCCCCCATCCAGTAATTCCGCGGGGCCACTCGGGCAATCCGTCGCCACCACCGGGGTGCCCAGGGCCATGGCCTCCGTGAGCACGTTCGGGGACCCCTCCCAGGCGGAGGAGAGTACGAAAAGACTGGCACGGGCCAGAAAGGGGAGGGGATTCGCCTGGAAACCGGGTAGATCGACCTGGCCTGTCAGGCCCAGTTGCCCGATCAGGGCCTCCAGGGCCGGGCGCTCCCGCCCCTCACCGATGATCACCAGCCGGCAGGGACGCGTCTGGCGTACCCGGGCAAAGGCGCGGATCAGGGTCGGAAAGTCTTTCTGTCGCTGCAACCGGCCGGCGCCGACGAGGACGGGAGGCCCTGCGTCGTGGAACCAGGGGTGGGGGCAGGGCTCCGCAGCCCGTTGCGCCAAGTCGGGGGTGATCACCGGATTGCGGATGACCATGATAGTTTCCCGTGGCAGGCCGGCGATGGCGGCGGTGTCTGTCGCTACCCCCGCGGATACGGCGACGATGCGATCGATGCGCGGGTAAAGTTGTCGGATGGGCCAGTAGCGCCAAAAGCGGCGCAGGGCCGAGCGGCCCTCTAAAGAGGCGGAGAGGTTGGTCCCCAGACGCAAGACCAGGCGGGTATTCACCCCCGCCAGCGCCCGCGCCAGTACCGCCGCCCGCCCCGCCCGGTCCTTGGCCGCCAGCAGGGCCTGGGGGCGACGGTGGCGGAGATACCGGGCCAGGGCGGGAATGGCGAGCAGGCTATGCTGGCTACCGAGGGAAATCCGCTCCACTTCCTCTGGCAGGCTGGCCAGGTGGGGACCCTGGTCGCGGATCAGCAAGAGGTCTACCCGCCGACCCGCGGCGACGAAGCCGCTGATGAGATTCACCAGCATCCGCTCGACCCCCCCACTGCCGGAAAAGGAGGCGAGCACCGCCAGGCGGGGTGGATGCTGGGATTGGGTCGGGTCGGCCATGGGCTGAGGGGTTGTTCTATCGATCAGGCGGGTACCAATCCCTGGCTGTGGTAT
>SBFV01000455.1 GCA_006227775.1 Gammaproteobacteria bacterium
GCCCAGGGAGGTCCCTTGGCGGGAGCCCTTTACATGGCCTTGTTCGGCATGGGTACCTGGCCCGTGCTCATCGCCACCGGCCTCTTCGCCGGGCGGTTGCATCGCTTCGCCGCCAATGCCCGGCTACGGGTCCTGGCGGGCCTGGCCGTCACCGGGCTCGGGCTTTATACCCTCAGTTTCCAGGGCTACAATGCCAGCCTTCTCTGACCGGATGATCGTTCTGGTCGCGCCCATAGCGGCCGTAAGCCAGTCACAGCGGGAGTCCCACATGTCCATGCTCGAGTTTCAAGGCCTGGTTGGCGAGGCGCCTTCCTTCCGTCGCCTCCTCCATGCCGCCCGGCTCGTCGCCAATACCGACGTCAGCCTGCTCCTCATCGGCGAGGCGGGTACCGGCAAGGAAAGCCTTGGCCGGGAGATTCACCGCCTTGGCGTTCGCCATGACCGGTCATTCGTCCTCCTTCCGGTCGCGGGCCTGAGCGCGGACGATCTGGTGACGGCCTTGGACGAGGCCTTCGCCAGTGCATCCGGCGGTAGCCTCTTCATCGACGAGGTGGCGGAACTGCCGCCCCCCGGCCAGGCCCGCCTTCTGTACTGGCTCGCGGGACCAGGCGGCGGGGTAAGGATCATGGCCGCCACCCGTCATGACCTCTGGGAAAGGGTACGTTCCGGCGCCTTCCGCGAAGACCTCTACTACCGGCTCTGCGTCGTGCCCCTCGAATTGCCTTCCCTGCGGGAACGGGTCCAGGACATCGGGCTGCTGTTGGATCACTTCCTGGCCCTGGCCGCCGCGACCCATGGACTGCCCACCCCGCGTTTCTCCTTGACCGCCCAGCGCCAGTTGCGCCGCTATGCCTGGCCCGGCAATGCCCGGGAATTGCGGAATTTCTGCGAGCGCATGGTCATTCTCCGCCCCGGGGAAGACCTGGGTCCGGAGAACCTGCCCTGGGAGATTCGCCAGGGGGAGATCGCGGACGGGGAGGCCCCGGTCTTCAAGTTGCCCGCCAGTGGCATCGATCTCCAGGTCTTGGAGGTCGATTTCATCCGTCAGGCCCTGGCCCTGGCGGGCGGCAACAAGAGCCGGGCCGCCCGCCTCTTGGGCCTGACCCGGGATACCCTGCTCTATCGCCTGGAAAAGTACCTGATCAAGGCCTGAGCTAACCCAGCCTAACCCTGGCGTCGAAAACCCAGGGTGGCATCTGAGCGGGGGCCCCAGGCCATGGGGGCATCAGTTGATGGTGCCGGTGATGGGGTTGTCGGCGATGTCGTCGAAGATGGATTTGAGGCCGGCGGAATTCAGGGAGCCGTGGACCTCGGTATCCAGGTATTCCTGTTTGGTGGCCTCGGATTCGAAATAGATCTTGAGGGCGTTGTCGCCGCTACCCTCGATAACGAAGGGGGCGGTGTCCAGATCGGTCACGTCGTTGCAGGTGATGGGATCGCGGGTGGAAGTGATCATGGCGGTTGTCTCCGGGTGGTAGCGAATTTGTGGGCTGCTAGGGTGTGGTTGAGGTAGTGGGTGGTGGGGTAGCAGGTTAGAGGGACGGTGAGGTGGCGGGGCTTAGGCGGGTTTCCTTGGAGCGACGCTGGGTGGGGGAAAGATGAGGACATCGGTATCGAAGCCGGCCTCCCGCGCCCGGGTGACCAAGTCTTCCAGCAGCGGGGAGGGTAATCGCGGCTCGCGGGCCAGGATCCACAGATAATCCCGGCTGGGGCCTGAGATCATCGCCCAGCCATAATCCGGGTCCAAGGCGAAGACGTGGTAACCGCCATAGAAGGGACCGAAAAAGCTGACCTTCAGGCTGGCGATCTCCGGTTCCCCGATGAAATAGGCGCGGCCCTCGGCCTCCTTCCAGACGCCCTTGACGGGGTCGAAGCCCCGGTTGAGGACGGCGATGCCACCATCCCCCCGCTTGTCGTAGCGGGCGGTGACCTGTTCCAGACCGCGCTCGAAGGAATGATCCAGGCGGGCGATCTCGTGCCAGGTCCCGAGATAGCGATCCGCCTCGAAGCCGGATACCGGCTGGATGCCCTCGGGCACGCTGGTACAGCCGCCCAGCAGCGGGAGGGCGAGCGTGACCAGGAGGAAGGGGAGAAAGGAGGCGGCTGAATGGCGGCGGCGGTTCATGGGTGGCTGGGTCCTGGGCGTCGTTGGGAGAGATCGATGCGGGGTCATCTGAGTTTGGCCAAGGATCAGCAGGCACGCAGGGGCATGGCCCCCCGCCAGCCCGGCTTGGCCAGGAGCATCTGCACCGTACCCAGGTCACGCTCGCGGAAGCCGCCCTCGCAATAACTCAGGTAGAAGCGCCACATCCGGGTGAAGCGCTCGTCGAAGCCCAGGGCGCGGATGGCGTCCAGGCGCCGGGTGAAATTATCCCGCCAGCGGGCCAGGGTTTCGGCGTAGTGGGGGCCTATGTCCTCCAGGTGGACGGTCTTGAGGTCGCAGGCCCTGGTCATGGCGGTGGCGATGGCGGTGATGCTGGGCAGGAAGCCGCCGGGGAAGATGTGCTTCTGGATGAAATCGACCTCCTTGAGGGCGGCCTGGTAGCGCTGGTCGGCGATGGTGATGGCCTGGAGCAGCATGGCGCCGGCGGGTTTGAGCAGGCGCCCGCACTGGCGGAAATAGGTCTCCAGGTGACGGGCGCCGACGGCCTCGATCATCTCGATGGACACCAGCTTGTCGAACTGACCGCGCTGGTCGCGGTAGTCGCGCAACTGGACCTCGATGCGGTCGAAAAGGCCGGCGTCCGCGGCCCTTTGCCGCGCCAGCTCGGCCTGCTCCCGCGACAGGGTCAGGCTGGTGACCCGGCAGCCGTAACGGCCGGCGGCGTGGAGGGCGAAGCCACCCCAACCGGTGCCGATCTCCAGGACCTGGTCGCCGGGCCGAAGGTCCAGCTTCTGGCAGATAAGCTCCAGCTTGGCGGTGGAGGCCTCGGCCAGGCTCATGTCCGGGCGGGCGAAGAGGGCGCTGGAGTACATCAGGGTCTCGTCCAGCCAGAGGCGATAGAAATCGTTGCCCAGGTCGTAGTGGGCGGCGATGTTGCGGCGGCTGCCGCGGCGGTTGTTATCCCGGGCACGATGCAGCAGGGCGCGCAAGGGGGCGGATAGGCGGGCCAGGCCCTCTTCCATGTCCATGAGGGCCGGGCGGTGACGCAGCAGTAACTGGACCAGGCCGGTGAGGTCGTCGCACTCCCAAGAGCCGTCCATGAAGGACTCCCCGGCACCGACGGTACCGCCGAAGGCCAGGGCCGGCCAGAAGGCGGGGTCCCGGATCTCCACCTCGATCAGAGGCTCGCCGCGACCGAAGCACCAGTGGCGGTCGCCTTCCCGGACCCGCAGGCGTCCGCTACCGGTCGTGGCGATGCCTGCAGGGACCGGAGGCCATCCGCAAGGGGATGCGGTGATTCCGGGCCGGTCTGGGCTAGATCCGGTGGCAACGGTGCCTGGGAGGCGGAGGGCTGTCTGATGGTCAAGCCTGTCCGCCTCCGTTTCTTGACCCATGTCGGCAGCGGGGTGGAGAACTGGATCGGCACCTGGGGCTGCGTCGGTACCCAGGCGGGCGAGTTTGCCCA